>CADBNB010000180.1 GCA_902795895.1 uncultured Lachnospiraceae bacterium
CAAGGAAAATATAGCTGAAATTATGGTATAAAGGAGATTCCGAGAGAACATTTATAAACACAAAGGGGGAATTACAATGCATAAACATAAATGGAAAAAACGGCTATCCATTGCGTTATCAATCGCAATGGTTTCAACAATGCTACCTATAAAAACACCATTACCAATTAAGCAATCTACGATTTCCACGGTACTGGCAGACGACACATCACCTTCATCGAATTCTGCGACACCAACGGAAACTCCGGTCTTATCTTGTGGCCTGACCATCAATATGAATCTTAGCACTTCACAGGCAACTATTAGTAAAGTTGGTGGAATGGCGATTGATGATGTGTTTTATTATCAGATTGTTTCAGATTTAAAAAATGTACCACAACCACCTTCTGCAAAAAAATGGGTGACCGCAGTAGTGGATACTGTCCAAGGAAATGAAGGAGCGAAAGAATATCTGTTAGATTTTTCATGGTTGTCTTACAGCAAGGCGCAAACATTGTACGTTACCACAAATATAGACCCAGCTGTTGTGACACCTACTTCTTTTCATATGACTGCACAAATTAAAGACTTAAAGTTTAAATATACCAGTGAAAAACCAGAGAGTAGTCAGGCAAATATAGATTATATCGGTAGCGATGTTACAGGGTATTTGTCACTTGATAAGGCAAAAACCTATGCAACCATAACCGATTTAACAACGATTGAATGGAAATCCGTAAACGGGGATTGGAAACCACTTATCAATCTTTCTACACCAACACTTAACTTAAATGACTACATAAATAAAGGTACTACTCTCTATTTTAGAAACGCAGCTACCAGAACTGAACCTTTCAGCAAAACAGTAACAATGAAATTATCGGCACCAGCCAATGGACCGAAAATTTCCATAAATACTACAAATAAGACTGTGACATTTCCTGCGGGAAGCGAATACATTTTAAGTAGCAACTACGCACAAAATGCCACATGGACAAAATTTACAGTAAAAACCACAAAACCTTTCACTGAAATTGCAACCATTAATGGAACAAGTGATGTATATATATACGTCAGGAAATCAGCTACCAGCAGAAAAGTTGCTTCAAAAATAACTATCGTAGCATTGTTCGAAACAACAAAAGCTGATACTTCCATTGATACTACTAAACTTATAACGAAATATAACGACCAAAAACTTTACGTTCCTTTTGGTCAGAACAAGGTTATTTCCTATAACTTTTCAAAAAAAGAAAAACAACCAACTGCATGGGAAAATCTTTATATATCTGACGCTTACAGTAACGTGGAGGGCGGCAACAATTTGCCGTATGGTCTGATAGACGTTTCCTCACTTAATCCAACCGTTGACAATTGGATTTATTTCAAAGGGGATCACGATAACAAAGTAACCTTTATAAAAATAGAAAAAACGCCTGTTTTACGTGCTAAATTCGCACCAAGCATTACGACTTTAGACGAAACACAAAAAGCCTTTGTAACTTCCTATTCAAATTTCACCGCTGAAACCGGTTATTACTATTTTACCGCTGACAACTTACTTATGACATCAGGAGCCAATATTCTATGGAAACTGGAGAATGGTACCTGGTCAGATTTATCTGCTTTGCATTTGGAACATTATAAATATAAAGGTACAAAATTATATTTTATGTTAAAAGGCGATACAAAATTATGTAGTAAACCGATTAAATTTTCACATTCTGCCAGACCAAACAGCACAAGTGCAAAACTTGACGGAAACAAACTTACCATAAACTTATCTAAAAAAATAGAATATCGTGTGAAAGTTGAAAATGGTACATATAGTAACTGGACCTCTGTAGATACTACAAAATCCTCAATCAACCTTCCGATAGGTCAATTGGTAAATATGACAGGCAACGGAGATGGAATCAGTACACAATGGAAGAATACCACATTAATGATACGTTTGGCAGCAACAAAACAAAAAACGCCTTCAAATGTAGCCATACTTCCTATTTATGCACCAAATGAACCTGTGTGTGGTGCTGATGGATTGAGTATGCAGTATGTGACAGCCAACACGCCAAGCAGTGGAATGCGATTTACAAACAAAAGTAGCGTAGACTACCAAATTGCAGTCATTAGTGGCGGTGACAACCCTGAAACAGCCATTGCTGCTCTTGACTACACAGCCAATTCAAAGCAAGCCGGTTATGTAAAATTTAAAACGGTAAAAGCAGGAAAATACATTACCGTTGCGTACAAAGAATATAAGTCACTCAGCAATCCATTTCCTATTTGCAGAATAGCTACGATTAGGGAAGATGCTAAAACCATTGCAACAGAATTCAGGATTGCGTCAGTTGTTGAAAATGTAATAGGCAGCACACCAAAGTGTAACCTGACAAGCGGTATGTACCCTATTACAGGCGGCAACGATTCCATATCAGTACCTGTAACATTTACTATTGCAAATGGTTGGACCGTGTATTATACTACCGATGGCAAAATACCGACAGCAGACGACAATTTCGATTCAGTCAATCGTTACACAGGTAAATTCAATGTTACGATTTCGAAAGGCGAACAAGTATCCATTCATGCTATTGGTGTAAAACTTGACAATACTAACAAAATCATAAAAACCGGCGGTACTTTAGAAATTTTATTAACAGGATATAAAGCCGGAGATAAGAGCGAGTACATAAACAAATGGGGCTACAAATTATGCTTAAAAGATGACCAAAATAATAATAATTCAATGGCAAGTAATTTATATACCATGGCGTATGACGCGATTACCGCACAGCTCGCAACTTTTGATATTAGTTCCTTAGAAATTGGTAAAAGCAATTCTGCATTTATCACTAAGGTATTGGAACGTGTACGCTATGACAATCCGCAATTATTGCAATATTCCGGCGGATATTCTTACTCATATAATTCAACAAAAATGTTGAGCATCAGTCCAAAATACAAACAGGATGCTGCTACAACAGCAACTATGATGAACGAAGTAAACGAAACTTATCAAAAAATCGTTACTCTAGCAAAAAGCGAAAAGTACGGAAATAGCAGTAATTTTACTTCAATTCCGGACATACAAAAAGTAAAGGCAATTCACGATTATTTGGTTCTTAACAACAAATATGCAAAATCTACTCATGACCAGGATATTTACGGTGCAATGTCTGAAAAATCTTCACCTGTCTGCATGAGTTATGCAATGTCATTCTTATACTGTTGTCAGAAAATGGGAATTGAATGTGTTCTTGTGGTTGGCTATGCCGGTGAAGGACATGCTTGGAATTTAGTCAGATTGGAAAATGGTGACGGTATAGATACAAGTGACGACTGGTACGAAATGGATGTTACCTGGGATGATCCGGTAGGAACAAACCTAAGCCCGGATTACCTAGGAACTGCCTGCTTTAACGTAACCACAGATTTTATAAGCACATACAGGAAAAGAAGAACCCGTTATTACAGCGTCTATACAGAATACCCTGTAGATAAAGCAACAGGAACCACATTTAGCGCTAACACTATCTATCCTGCTTCTTACAATGCAAGTGTAGATAATATAGCACAATACGGATGTGGATTAGAATTACCTAAAGTTAACGCGGTTCCGGCATATTAACCTGATTAAAACTCCAAAGATGCTTCGGTTTATTACCGACTTCTTTGGAGTTTTTTTAGAGTTAATTGCTGTGCAATACCTCGGTCGCGCTAGAGTTTTGCAAGCAAAACTCTTTGTTCCTATTAAAATTCATTGCGATTTCTTGCCAAATAATGTAAAATATAGATAGGGTATTTTGGTTTATCAGAATTATGTATCTGGAAATTAAATATGAGTTTTTGTGTTCATTTGGGGGCGAATGAACAATATACATAAAGACGTAAGTGTACTCTTAGAGTCTTTTTTGAGAGAACATTCTACATGGAAAAGAGGGGATTATATGCTGACAATTTGGTTTGCCATTCATGTTATAGGAGCAATTATAGCAATTGCGCTACTGGCACTTGTACACAGTCAGAAAGAATCAAATTTCAAATCCTATTTGATGCTGACCAGTGTTTGCTGTGGAATTATTATGGTTTCCAGATGTTTTTTTATCACATGTAAAGGACCGGAAGCATTAGTGTTAACGGTAAAATTTGAATATTTCGGAAAGTGTTTTGCAAGCTATTATGGATTGATGTTTTTACTGAAATATCGTCAGATTAAAACTCGCGCAGCAATGATGTATCCATTATTTTTCCTAAATCTCGTTGCCTGCATAATAATATTTACAAACGAATATCATCATTTATATTACGGAGAAATGACATTTGTTCAAACTCCGTTAGGTTTGTCGTTTGTTGCCGACAGGACTCCATTTTATTATTTTTACATGTTGTTCCTATTGGTAGAAATGGTTGCGTACGTTATTGTTTCCATAAACGGATGGTTGGAATGTGAAAAAGGTTCCACCGCCAGAAAAGCAGCTTTTTATTTGATGATGGCGGGAATTTCGCCGGATTTGATGTTTGTTTTTGCACTTTGCTTTCTTATTCCAACGTACAACATTGATATCATACCACTGGGCATTCTTTTATGTATGATTTTCATGGTAATCAGTTGTCAAAAATACAAGCTATTTGAGTTGATAAGAAATGCAAAAGATTTTATCATTGATCACTTAGAAGAAGGTATTATGGTATTTGATCAGGATTTTAAAATTCTTTATCAAAATCCTTATATGGAAGATATGATTTCAAAATCTGATTTTCACTTTACAGATGCACAGCAATATAAAGATTTACTAAAAATACCACAATATCAGTTTATGTTAGAGGATATGATATATGAAAGTCATGTATCAAAAATAGATTTAAAAAAAGGCGGTTTAGGGTATCTGATTCGATTTACGGACGTCACAAACATTGCCCGTCAGGCAGAGGAAATGCGGGAATTAAAAGAACATGCAGAGGCGGCTAATGAAGCTAAATCAGGATTTATCTCAAACATTTCCCATGAAATCCGTACACCGATGAACGGTATCATCGGAATGACAGAAATTTTGTTACGAGATGAATTTACGCCACAACAAACCGAGTATCTCCAAAATATCCAGACCTCAGGAAATGCTCTGTTGTCATTGATTAACGATTTACTCGACTTTTCGAAAATGGAAAGTGGAAAATTTGAACTTGTAAACGATGTGTATGATGTTGGTGAGGCATTTGCAAATCTATCTATTATGTTTTTAACGAGAATTGGAGAAAAACCTATTGAGTTTTTTGTTGAAATGGATCCCCATATTCCGAGAAAACTTTACGGAGATTGCAACCGTATCCGCCAATTAATCATTAATTTTGTAAACAATGCCATCAAATATACAGAGGAAGGCTATGTCAAAATAACATCCAACGTACTTGATATTGTAGATGATGACATCACCCTCCAGTACGTAATTGAAGATACCGGTCAGGGTATCAAAGAAGAAGATATTCCGAAACTATTTGAAGCTTTTCAACGTGTGGATATGCAAAAGAATTCCACAAAAGAAGGTACGGGACTTGGATTATCGATTTGTAAAGAGTTAATACGGATGATGAACGGAACCATTGATGTAAAAAGTGAGTACGGAAAGGGCAGTTGCTTTAGTTTCACATATCATCAAAAGCTGGTGGATTACGATACAACACCGCATTGGGAATTAAAACCGGAACTTAAAGGTAAGAAACTAAGTTGTTGCTTCTCAAATGATTTAGTGACGGAAAATTTTGTTCATATGATGGATAGTATTACAGACTTCGAATATGTGGATATTGAAGATGTCTTTGCATCTAAAAAAATGGCAGACATTGTATTTGTGGACAGTCAAAGTTTCGATGAAACGAAAGCAAAACTTCCAAAAGAAACTTTACTCTACCATTTATTCAATCCAACACTGGAAGAAGCAAGACAGGATGCAAACGGTTCTATACCAAAACCAATCTTCAGTCAGGAACTTTATCGTGTTCTTAATACAGAGCATGTTGCCACTAAAAAAATACATACCTTTGCCGCAAATTATACTGCTCCGGATGCAAACATTTTAATTGTGGATGACAGCATTATGAACCTTAAAGTTGCCTGTGGTCTGTTAAAGCCTTTGGAAATTCAAATTGACACTGCTTCTAGTGGTGCCAAGGCAATCGAAATGGCGACAGAAAAACAGTATGATATTATTTTCATGGATCATATGATGCCGGAAATGGATGGTATTGAAGCAAGTACACATATTCGAAATGAAACAACGGAATACAATAAAACCGTTCCGATTGTTGCTCTTACGGCTAATGCCGTGCAAGGAGCAAAAGAAGAGTTTTTATCTGCAGGACTCAATGATTTTGTGGCAAAACCGATTAATATTCAGGAAATTACTACTACCATAAAGCATTGGCTACCGGAGGAGCTTATTAAAAACCTTTAAAAAGATTGGGTTCAACTGACCAGATTAGGTTGTATTTTAAACAAATTCATTACATGCAATAAAGGTTGTATGTAGTTTCAAAAGTTACTAGAGAGGTTGGTACGTTAAGTACTGACCTCTTTGTTCCTTTAAAAGTATTGTCAGTAGATAAATACAGGAGCAGCTATGTTACAGCTGATTTTAAAGAAAAGCTTGCCCTCATGAAATATTAATTATATGATAAAAACAGGTTGTTGTTATGGGAAAAAACATATTTTCCACTTAGTACTAACAACGGTCTCTCAATATCTTTTTTGGGAATATTGCGAGAACAAACCAAATAAGCCTCATAATGGCATTTTGAGGTATTTTCGAGAGGGGAAATGTATGAAAAAAAATAGTACAAATATGATAACTTGCGGAGTTTTATTGTTTATTCTTGGAATTATCATGGCTGGAAATCTCGGTGATTATTGGAATATCAGTATTTTTAATCTTTTATTCCGAAAAGGATTTTGGACATTTTTTATCATTGCACCTTGTGCCGTGAACATATTCCAAAAAGGTGTTCATGTGGCGTATATTACCGGTATTATCATTAGTGGAATTATCTGGGCAGGTAAAATGGAGTTTTATAGCGCATCTCATCTGAAACGTATGATTTTACCTATATTATTGGTCATTGTGGGAATATCTTATTTCACTACATTTTTTGATAAAAGTGATGAGGACGAGACACCGGAAGCTCCGATAGAAGATGCATCTGGAAAAGCTGACTATACCGCAAATTTCGGGACAAGAGTTATAAATTATGACAATCGCCTGTTCAACGGTGGGCATATGTCTTCCTGTTTTGGTGAAATCCGAATGGACCTTTCAAAAGCCAAATTCCCGGAGGAACCTGTCAATATTACCTGTAACGCAACGGTAGGAAATATCGACATCCACACTCCGGAAAATTCAAGAGTTATTTTGAAAAAGCGGGCATTTTTAGGCGGTATTCATGACTATAAAAAAGGTACTCTCGTGTCAGACGATGCACCTACCTTTTATATTGATGCAACGACTATCTTTGGAGGGATTGACATACGATGAATAAATTTCAAAAAATAGCTAAAAACGTCATAAGTTCATTGGTTGTTGCCGGCTGCATTTTTGCAATCGCCCTGTTGATTGAGGGTATCATCGGCATTGCCAACTGGACACAGAAAGACCATTCCATTCATCTGTTTGGCAGTTCTAAAAAAACCAAAACAGAAAAGACGGATCCAAATTTAACTACATATAGTGACATTGAAAGCATTAACATTACCACAAGCAATTACGAGCTGGTAGTAACCATAGATCCCAAAATCTCAGAAACAAAACTTACTTATGAAAGTAATACCGGAAAGGTTTCTGTAGGTGTGGAAGACAAGGAATTGATCGTTCGTCAGAGAAAATCCTACAATCCACTCACCATGTTTAAAAATCGGGATAAAATTCAAAAAGACGGTGTGATTTATCTGACGTTACCAAATAATTTCACTTTAAAAAAGGCTACATTCGAACTTGGAAGTGCCAAATCAAAAATCGAAAATTTGAGCGCAGAACAGCTTTCGTTAACCACCGACGATGGTGAAACAGTAGCATCCGGCATCTATGCCAAAGCAGTTACTGCAAACACAGGGGAAGGCGTTACAAAATTCGAAAATGTTAGTTTTGACACCTTTACTTTAGACGGCGGAAAAGGTAATGTTTCCTTCTCAGGAACCCTTTACACCAGTGCTGATTTAAAGGTCGATTCCGGTGATTTAACGTTCCTTGTATATGCAAGCCGAGATTATTTTGGCATCAATGTGGACCGCGGCGAAGGTCAGGTGTTAATCGATGGTTCAGATTACGAATCTGTTCCATTGACGGAAAATGGAACACATTTTATCAATGTTTCTAACGAAGAAGGAAAATGTAATTTAACATTTCAACCAATGTAAAACCAAAACTTTGTGATTGGCAGAGGTTGAGAAAAAAGTTTACTATAAAACTTAAAAATAAGTAGGTGGCAATCCACCTACTTATTTACATTCCACCAATATTCAGTTTTTTGGTGCTTTTCATTGAAAAATCTATATTTCTATATAAACAACCATTCCATCTTATCTTAAAAATACATTTAACAATCTAATCCTTTTATTACCTATATTACGCTAGAAAAATAATTCCACCAGATTCCAGTTGGTTTTGCCTCGAATTCCATAGTTTTTCCCGTGGTAGGATGCGTAAACACCAAACGATTTGAAAATAGCGCAACTCCCTTTCTGCCATCTTCTTTTTTTGCCTCTTTATTGTATTTCGTATCTCCTGCCAGTCCTGCTACATGAGCAGCCATCTGCAATCGGATCTGATGATGTCTTCCGGTAAACAATTCCACTTCAATCAAAGATTTTCCATCTACAACTTCCATCACTTTATATGCCAGTTTTGCAACTTTTCCCTCTTTATCTGTTTCTTTTACGATTTCAGAAGTGTTGGTTTTTCCATTCTTTTTTATATAGTCTTCAAGAACAACCGCATCTTTTCCTAAAAGTTCAGGCAATTCTTTCAAAACCACACAGGAATACCATTTTCCGATACTTTTCTCCTGCACCTGTTTTGACAATTCTGCTGCCGCCTTTTTATTCTTTGCAAACACCATAACTCCACCTACCGGTCGGTCCAAGCGATGCACCAATCCAATATACGGGTTCTTTGCCCCTTGTTCTTCACACAAATAATTTTTCAACCGGTTCACTAAATCATAATCCAATGTTTTGTCACTCTGCACCGGTTCACCGGCTTTTTTTACGCAAACAATAATATCCTTATCCTCAAATAAAATTTCAGGTTTCATGCTTTTTTCCTCTTAAATTTCTTTATGTGCAAATTTTTCTAAATATTTTTTTCCCACTGTACCTACGACATAGCCGATTACAATTCCGCTAATGATGCCAAAAGTAACATCTGTCGGATAATGAATTCCAACATACAGTCTGGAAAATGCAATAAGCGTGGCTAACACAAGAGCCGGAACACCAAACTTTCTTGGCAGGCATAAAAACATAACCACCGCCGCAGCAAATGATACGGAAGAATGTCCGGATGGAAAAGAATAATCTACTGCTTTACGAAGCAGTAACTTTATTTCCGGAAGTCCTTCGTAAGGTCTTGTTCTTGCCACTACATTTTTTAAAATAAGATTATTTATGATATAATTTACAGCCATAGATATCGTTGCCAAAACACCAACTAGTCTCTTTGGTTTCCACAACAACAATCCCAATGTCAAAATAAGCCAGATAAATCCTGCATTTCCAAGCATTGAAAGCCCTTTCATCAACGGTGTCAAATAGGGATTTCTCAAATGTTCCTGTATCCAAAATAATAAATCACCGTCCATCTTTTGTACCGTATTCATCTTTCGTTTTCCTTTCTCACATGTGAACTACTCATTGTCTGAAGCCAATGGGTTTCCTGCTTCGCCGACCTCGTAACCTACTATCTCCACAGACAGGACATATCCATTCCCTTACCGACAAATCTTTTGTATAGGAAATCCCACCATATACGCCGATAGCATAGCTATCTCACGTTGGTGGGATATTATAATATGCTTTTTTTACAATGTAACTATATAAACTCTATAGCAACTTCTCATTATTGTGCTCTATTGTCTTTATTTTTTTTATATTCGTACCAAACTGACCGAACCTCATCTATCGAAAGATTTGGAACCGAATCTGCAACTTCGTTAATTGAGTTTTCTTCGTTTCCTGTCAGTTTAAGAGACATTTCAATCAGTAGTGGAACGAAAGTTTGATCTTTTTCTTTGCGTCCCTCAGCTAATCCTTCCTGGTAGCGTTCTTTTTCTATTTCCCACAACTGCATATATTCCCGCCTCCATTTCTTATTTAAGCGAATTTCGTCTACGTTATGCATTAACTTCTTAGCGTATTCAGACTGTCCGTCTTCACCGTTAAAGACTTTTATCATTTCTCTAAATTCATCACTAATATCATCCTGTATGCCTTTGGTGTTGATGAAAATCTTAGTTGTATCATCTTCCAAAACCAAGTCCGGACATTCCAGACAACAGTTTTTGAAGCGATAAATGTGTCTTCCTTGTCCAAATAAGTCAAAAGTACAAATGAAGATGATATAACTCTTATTTAATTCATTGTAATCTGCGCCTTTATCTAACAATTGCAAATCTATCATTGCCTGATAATAACGACTTCTTTTGGGTAAATTATTTTTCATCGAACTCTGCATTTCCACGTTGTACACAGTGCCCTGATCGTCATCTACATACACATCCAGTCGCACACTTTTTGATTCCGATGCAATGGTTATGGTCTTCTCATCTTCCGGATAAGAAATCTCCTTAATTTTCACATCCAACACAATCTCAAGAAATGTTTTGCAAATCTCCGGATTACTCATAACTTTTGTAAACATGAAGTTATCTACAATCGTCAGTTCCTCGTAGGGTTTCATCTGAAACCCACTCGTTAGTTCATTTCTAGCTTCTTTTTCATTCGTACTCTCATTCATTTTTTCTTTCAAATTACATACTCCCTTCGTCTTTTGCGCAGGAATATGTAATACTGTCTTTTCTTGTCGTTCTAATTTTCACAATAACATTTTTACGTAATTATTCAAAGTTTGTATTCACATTATCTTATATGTTTTAAAACAAACATACCAAATGAACATACCTTCAAAACACATATGTTAAAGTGTAAAACCTATCTCTAAGATTTATCAGACAAACATAACACTTCCTGCTATTTTTTATTTTGGATTGTAAGCAGGATTAAATCTTAGAAATTAGATGTCACGAAACATTAACAATAGAACTATAAGAATTCTTCTGCTCACCTTTAGATTATCACAAAATATCAGGGAATACAAGCGAAAATTGGGAGCGGTAATTAACTAAATAGCCGTTTTTACCATACCTTGTAGGATGCTTGACTGAATTGTCATGAAATTTAAAAAGTTTGCCGAAACTTGCGGTCGCTTCTTGTGGAAAACCTCCCCCAAAAAAGGACAAAGCCCATAATAATAATTTACTCATTCTAAACCTGGCTTTGTCCTTTTTTAATTATTTTGCTTTATTGTGTTTTATTTTTCTTATATTCATAACTGACTGTCTAGCGATTTACCGACTTTGTCAGATAATCTTTCAACTGTTCAATCGGTATCGGTTTGGAATACCGAAATCCCTGCAAGTAATTCGCCCTGTTTTTCTTACAGATTTGTTCCTGCAATTCCGTTTCCACCCCTTCAAACAAAAGGGTGTAACCAAGGCTGTAAAGCATGCCCGCAAAGTAGGATAACACTGTATTTCCAAGTGCCGTATCATTTGCAAATTGAAGCAATGAACGGTCAAATTTAATGACATCAAAATTGATTCCAAAAATTCGGTCAAGGTTAGAATATCCTGAACCAAAATCATCTAAGTAAATCTTCATTCCTTTTTCACGCAAAATACCAACTTTACGCTTAATCACCTCGTAATCTTTGTCATTCTGACTTTCCGTAATTTCTATCGCAATGGTTTCATACGGAATATGATGTCGCTCAATAATCTCCATCACATCCTCACAAAATCTCATTTCGTGAATTTCGCTGATAGAAAAGTTGACGGACACACGATTAATACTATACCCTTCCCGAAGCAACTGTGCCACGCTCTCGCAGGCTTTGCTAAGAATTATGAGGGACAATCCGTGTACCAGATCATGACTTTCCGCCAAAGCAATAAATTTATCCGGTGTAACAAATGGCATTTTTTCTAATTTTAATCGCATAAGTGTTTCCGCCGTGTCAAACTGATTGGTTTTCACATTTTGCACCGGCTGACAATACACCATAACTCTAGGATCATCTAAATCCATCTTCTCAACAATATCAGTTAACTGACTTAAAATATAACGGGACTCCCGGTACTTCTCCATGTCCTCCTCAGTAATGAACTTCACCTCATTTTCATTCATTCTTTTCTCAAAATAAACGGCAAACCGCTGAAAATCCTCAGAACTTGTCAAAAATGAGATATCCGGAATATTTAAAATTTTATATGGAATCTTATACATTTCATAGGCTTTCATAAACTTCGTGTCTATCATATCTCTTATTTTTTCTTCATTTTCCTGTTTATGATAAGCCATAATGATTCGATTGTATCCTAAGCGATATAACTCAACTTTCTTTACATACCCTTCCTGAAAATAATAAAACATGGACCACATATCCGCATCAACTTCATGGTCATCTTTTAATTTTAGAGAAAGGAAACTTAACCGGTCCAATTTTTTTGATCCCTGACGGAGCAAATTATCCATGGAAACGCTATCCAATGCCCCGGTTTCTGTATCATAAGGGTTGGAATGAAGCATCAATAATGCCACTAACATAGGAAGTAAGTATGTAAGTGTTGTAAAGCTGGATATTCCCGCAACGGTCTGAAATATCATAATTCCAAAACTGAAAGTAGACACCCAGATTACCGCATTACGAATTCTGCTCGCCAGCCTGGTATGATAATACCAAAATAAAATAGCAATGATAAACACGTCATACACATAAAAATATGCAAATAAATCCGTAGTTTTGTCAATCATACTGACACCATTTACAATGTAATAACCAATCTTTAACGGCGTATTAGATATAATGCAACAAATACATCCTATCCCCCATATTATTTGAAAACTGATTATCCAACGACGTTCTTTTTTATGTTCCAAATGAAACAGATATACCAAATAACATTGGAAAAACATCAGATCCGTCAGACACAGGACATAAAACAATCCCCGTCTGCCATATAAAATCCAATCCGGTGCATCCTTCCAATGATTTGCAATAGGGTATCGGATGGAATTGATTACACAGGCAACCATCAAAATGATTAATGCCCAAATGAAAATACGGAAATTTTCGCTATTTCGAATGGACATATTAATAATTGCGTACAACATGGCAAATGCAACGATAAATACTAACATATCTGAATATACCATATATTTCATATTATATATCATATGCATTCACCCCCAATTAATAAGTTACCAAGTACCTTTTCCCCTAAAAGTACTTTTAGACTGATTTCATCAGTGCGATTTTTTCGCCCAAAACTCTATTCTCCTATATAAAATTATACATTTTTTGGTTGTAATTGTCAATTTTTGTAAGTTTCACTCAAAAGCTTCATTCTTAAATCCTGCTCATTGAATTTTATGCAATTTATCTAATGAATGTACAGCCCCGGCTGAAGAATTTCTTGTTTGTTATCTTTCATTACCAGACTGGTAACACTTGTTTTCAAAAAGGTATATGCCTAAGTATTTCTTTTTTTCCGCGTTAGAGGTATAATGGACACAACCAGACAGAAATATCGCAGTTTTTTTGCAAAGTGCAGTGCCAAAATATCATAATCCAAAGTCTTTAAATACAGGCACCATACACTCAGGCAGAAAAGACTGCAAAACTAATAATTCAGGAAAAGGAAGCATGCATTATGTATCAGATTGATTTTGAGAAAAAAGGACATATTTATTTTATGGGAATTGGTGGTATCAGCATGAGTGGTTTTGCTGAACTCCTCAATAAGCAAGGGTTTATCATCAGCGGTTCCGACCAGAAAGAAAGTACATTAACAAAACATTTAGAGAGCGTTGGTATTCAGGTTAAATACGGCCAATGCAAGGAAAATATTACTTCAGACATTGACTTGGTTGTTTACACTGCTGCCATCAGCAAGGACAACGAAGAGTATCAGGCAGCCGTAAATGCCGGCATTCCTATGATGGACCGTGCAGAAATGGTTGGTCAGGTAATGAAAAACTATGCCCGTTCCATTGCCATTTCCGGAACTCATGGAAAGACTACCACCACATCTATGGTTTCCCACATTTTCTTGGCAGCAAAGTTAGATCCTACCATTTCAGTTGGAGGTATTTTAAAAGCCATCAACGGTAACCTTCGTATCGGACAGTCGGAAAATTTCATTACGGAAGCCTGCGAATACACAAACAGTTTTTTGAAGTTCCATCCAACCATCAATTTAATATTAAATATAGAAGAAGATCATTTGGATTTCTTTAAAGATTTAAAGGATATCCGTAACTCATTTATGAAATTTACGGACTTATTGCCTGAAAACGGGCTATTGATTATCAACGGTGATATTGATAACTATCAGGAAATTTCTGCACACTGCAAGGGAGACGTTCTTACCTACAGCATTACAGATAAAAACTGCAACTACGCTGCAGCAAACATTGCTTATGACAGCTTAGGACACGGTTCATTTGACGTATTGGAAAATGGAGAAAGTATCGGACACGTATCATTATCCGTTGTAGGTGAGCATAATATCGGAAATGCCCTTTCTGCTATTGCCCTTTCTCGTTACCTTCACATTTCCATGGACGTTATCTGTGAGGGATTAAAAGCATTTGAAGGAACTGACCGTCGTTTCCAATACAAAGGTGAAATCCACGGTGTGACAATCATTGATGACTATGCGCATCACCCAACAGAGATTGCAGCTACTTTGGAAGCAGCAAAGAAATATCCACACAAGACTACCTGGTGTGTATTCCAGCCTCATACCTACACAAGAACAAAAGCATTTTTAAATGAATTTGCTGAAGCACTTTCTAAGGCTGACAAAGTGGTTCTTGCAAGTATTTACGCTGCCAGAGAAGTAGATCCGGGAGATATTTCTTCCGCAGATATTATGGAATTAATTCGAGATTTAGGCACAGAAGCATACTATTTTGACACTTTTGAAGAAATTGAAGAATTTTTATTAAAAAATTGTGTCACCGGGGACTTGTTAATAACTATGGGCGCCGGAGACGTTGTAAAAATAGGAGAATCTCTTCTCGGAGAGTAACTTATCCACATTATCCACAGAGTTATCAACATTTTGTAGTTGTGAACCTCTGTGGATAATTTTTTTGTCCATTTTTATCTACATTTGTAGAATCGTTTTTTTGCAAACACCTATAATTTGCACAATTCGGCATTCTACCATTATCATTCTTTTCCCTTCAGAACAATTTTTTCAACATTATCCACATTATCCACATTGGGAACGGTGGATAACTGGTGCTCTTGCCCTTTTTGGAAAACTTGTGTATACTTACCTCTGTGATTAAAAAAGAACGGATGGGAGGGCTTGGAATGAAGTTGCACACCGATGAAAATCAGTCGTTTACTTGCATATCCAATCAATTTATTGATGTATATCTGCCTAGAGCAAACGGTGATTATGTGAAGGTTTATTTGTACTTACTTCGTTGTCTGCAAAGTAACATCGCAGAATTATCCACACATAGCATATCTGATTTTTTAGAGCTTACGGAAGGTGACATCATCCGAGCATTAAGATATTGGGAAAAAGAAGGCATTCTTGCTTTAGCATACAATGGTAAACAGGAAATCAGCGATCTTGTGCTGCTTCCATTATCTCCTGCCTCTGACACACAACAGGTGATTTCTCAGACACAGGTTAAAGGTTTGTCAGACACAGGTTACAGTACCTCAAACACACACTCCTATATACCAGCTACCGGCAAACAAAATGCAGTTTCTCCTGAATTAACTGCAGGCAACGCAGTTTCCCATATTTCAGCTGCCAGTGCCTCTGCCACATTGCCTGATTATCAGTCCATTACCGCCGCCATGAAAACCCCAGACAAGGCGTCGGATATGAAGAACCAGCCGAAGGACACTAGCGATACGTTCCGCCGTAAGGATTACTCTGTGGAAGAGTTAAATTCCTTAAAGTCTGATGTATCTTACGACTCTACCCTTAAGGTAATCGAAAGCTACTTAGGTCATCCTCTGAATGTGAAGGATATCCAGACTGCCACATTTATTTTTGATGAGTTACATTTTTCCGCAGACTTGATATTCCATTTGTACGAATACTGTATCAATCGTGGAAAATGTCGTCCGGAATATATCGAGCAGGTAGCCATTTCCTGGGCAAAATCCGGTGTCACTACCCCTGATGACGCGGAGCAGGCTTCTATGGCTTACAATGCCGACTATTCTGCCGTATGCCGTGCCTTTGGTATGCAGCGTATGCCGGGAAAAGCAGAACGAAAATACATAGATCACTGGGTAAGAGATTTGGCGTTAGATACAGCCATCATCGAAGCTGCCTGCAATCGCACGATTTTAAAGATTTCCAAACCGGATTTTAAATATACAAATACCATCTTAGAAAGCTGGCACAAGGAAAATGTACATACTTTAGCAGATATAGATGCTTTAGACGAAAAGTTTAAAACAAGACAGATGGTTACACCAAAGAAGACTGCAAAAACACCGACAAACAACCGCTTTAACCAATTTCCGCAGAGAAACTACTCCAAGGAAGATTTTGCCGATATGGAAAAGCGTCTGTTGGCACAAACCCGTATGTCCTAAAGGAGAATTCTTATGTCATTAAAAAATGAACAGTATGAGCGTATTTTTCGCGAGTATGACAGAAAACAATTTCATAGTCGTCATCTGTTACAGGACCGTCAGGAAGAAGTTTACAGGCAAATCCCCGCACTGAAGGAACTGGATGCAGAGATTGCTTCCAGCGCAGTAAAAGCCGTAAAATTAAGCCTTTCCGGCGACGAAAAAGCATTAGCGAAACTTCGCCGTGAAAATCTTGAACTTTCCGAGACGAAACAACAGCTTTTAATGGCACACGGTTATCCGATGGACTATCTAACCCCTGTGTATGAGTGTCCGGATTGTAAGGATACGGGATATATTAACGACAGTACATGGCAGGATGAAGATCATCTTCTCCTTAGCAAAAACAAATGCCACTGCTTCAAACAGGCCATTGTAGATATTCTTTATCAGCAGTCAAACATTCGTAATGCTCTTGAAAAAGAGAATTTTTCTACTTTTTCTTTTGATTATTACGACAAAGTGGTGGTAGATGATTCTACCGGTCAGACTGCTTACGAACACATGGGAGATGTAGTTGCAAACTGTCAGAGTTTCATTCAGAGCTTTGACACAAGTTTTGAAAACATTTTATTTTACGGAAGTGCCGGTACCGGAAAGACATTCCTTAGTAACTGTATTGCCAAGGAACTGATTGAAAGCGGACATACAGTCATTTACTTAACTGCTTTCGAATTGTTTGATATTTTAGAAAAGCATAAGTTCAATAAGACAAATGATTACAGCATTGAAGAACAATTTCAGGGCATTATGGACTGTGAACTGTTAATCATTGACGATTTAGGTACCGAGCTTAACAACAGCTTTATTACCACCCAGCTTTATGTGTGTATCAATGAGCGTCTCCTTAATCAGCGCTCAACCATTATCTCAACCAATTTTACTTTGGAAGACCTTCGTGACCAGTACAGCGAGCGTATTTTCTCCCGCATCATCAGTCACTATAAACTTCTAAAGATTTTTGGAAAAGATATCCGAATTGCCAAAAAGTTTAATCCTATGTAGATTCTTTTCTACACTTGACGAATTTTGGCTATGATGGTATAAAATAAGATGGTGTGAATTTAATACGTTTGGATTACACGGTGTAAGCCGCCCTGTTCGCAATGGTTTGTGAACCGGATGTTTTGTGTGACATTTCGCACATTCCCAGCACTACACCGTAATCCTATATATGTTCCTAATAATTTTTATTTCAATTTATGGAGGATTATTCATGTCTCAGGATTCAAAAATTTATGACAAACTTCCCGTTGGTTCTTTAGGTCTTGTATCACTTGAAAGTTGCAAGTCTCTTGGACAGAAAGTTGACAGCTATTTGGTTGACTGGCGTAAAACCCGTGAAGAAAGAAATGCAGATTCTTTAGCTTACCGTGGTTACAAGAAAGACTCTTATCTTTTAGATGCACGTTGCCCTCGTTTCGGTTCTGGAGAGGCAAAATGTGTCATTAAAGAATCAGTTCGTGGTGATGACGTTTATATCATGGTTGATGTTTGTAACTACAGCTTGACTTACACTGTGTGTGGTCACGAAAATCATATGTCACCAGACGATCATTATCAGGATTTGAAGCGTGTAATCGCTGCCATCAGTGGTAAAGCAAGAAGAATTACTGTTATTATGCCATTCCTATATGAAAGCCGTCAGCACAAGAGATCTTCAAGAGAGTCTTTAGACTGTGCTTTAGCACTTCAGGAATTAGTAAATATGGGTGTAGATAACATCATTACTTTTGATGCTCACGACCCTCGTGTACAGAATGCAATTCCTTTACACGGATTTGAAACAGTACTTCCTAACTACCAGTTCATCAAAGCATTGCTTCAGAACGTAGATGATATCAAATGTGATCCAGAGCATTTGATGGTTATTTCTCCTGATGAAGGTGCTACAGGAAGAGCTATTTATCTTGCAACTGTACTTGGGGTTGATATCGGAATGTTCTACAAGAGACGTGATTACTCTAAGATTGTAGACGGAAGAAACCCTATTGTAGCTCACGATTTCTTAGGTTCAGATCTTGCCGGAAAAGATGCTATCGTAGTTGATGATATGATTTCATCTGGAGACAGTATGATCGACGTTGCTAAGCAGTTAAAGAAACGTGGTGCAAACCGTATCTTTATCGTTTCAACTTTCGGTTTATTTACAAACGGTTTAGAGCGTTTCGACAAGGCTTTCGAAGAAGGATTGTTCTATCGTCTTCTTACTACAAACCTTGTATACCAGACAGAGGATTTATTAGCCAAAGAATGGTACATCAATGTTGATATGAGCAAGTATATTGCATTGTTGATTGATACATTGAATCATGACGAGTCTATCGGAGAATTGTTAAATCCTGCAGACCGCATTGATAAGATTTTAAGAAAATACGGACAGAAATAGTTTTAAAATATAATTACAAAATAAAGACCGTGCACCAAGGATGAATTTTTCATCTTGGTAACACGGTCTTTTTCATGTTATAGGATTTTACGCTACAATTGTCCTATCCCCAAAAAAGCCCCCCCGAAAATGCGCGCCCTTATTTCTTTCATAATTCTTTCATAATTCTTTCCATTTACTTTTATCCATTGACTTTTATATTCATTATTGTTATCATTGCGAATGTTATTTACAAAAATATAATTTCTGCCACCTATTCAATTGGCGGAGAACATGGACTCGTCGAAGTCGCTTCATATCCAGAAAAGTTCTAGTTTGAAAATATAGGTAACTTATTAACTGTTTAACAAAGCCCATAAATAAAGGGATTTTGTTAAACATGCACTAAAAAGAATGGAGAGATTAAAAATGCAAAACATAAATAATGACATTCTATACTGCGAAAATATATCTAAGTCATATTCCCCCAAAAAAGATGCATCCCTTATTTTAAAAGATGTAAATTTACACTTCAAACCGGGTTCCATCAATTTAATTTATGGAAAAAGTGGAAGCGGAAAATCTACCCTTCTGAACATACTTGCCGGGTTAGAACATCCAACCGGTGGAAATGTTTATTTTATGGGAAAAAACTACAGTTCAATGAAAGATTCTAAAGCATCCAAAGTAAGAGGCGAAAATTTTGGATTTATTTTTCAGGCGTATCACCTAATCCCACGAAGCAATATTAAAGAAAACATTTTATGTCCTACCTACATCAATTCAAAAAAATACGACAAAGAATATTTTGAATTCTTAGTCAATATTTTAGGAATTAAATCATTGTTAAAAAGACATCCTTTTGAGTTATCAGGCGGGGAACAGCAAAGAGTAGCCATTGCAAGGGCAATGCTTCTGAAACCGTCTATTGTTTTTGCAGATGAGCCAACAGGTAATCTGGATAGTGAAAACACACAAATAATTACAGATTTGTTCTGTAAATTGCATAAAGAATGTAACACAACATTTATCGTTGTTACACATGAAGAAAACTTAATCGCTGATTGCGAACAAGTCATTCGAATAAAGGATGGTGAAATTTCCTTTGAATAAACATAAAAAGAACTACCTAAAATTAATACGTATTCTTCTTGAAAATGATAAAAAAATTGCAACTATTTCTGTTATTTCTTTAGTTGTTGGTTTTTTCTTTCTTTTATCATTTTCTGCATTAAGTCAAACCATAATAAACACGAATACAGAGAACGTTTTGAACACCTACGGAGATTTTTTAATTGTTGTTCCCGAAGTAGATAAGGATGTGAACAAAGCTCTAAAAAACCTTGATAACCGTTTTATTTACACCTATTACGGAATCATAGATAACATAGAATATAACGGAACCAAAATTAAAATCGGAACAATGGATGAAAAAACGGGAGAACATCTTGCCATTAGAAAAATAAAAGGACAATGGCCAAAAGATTTTCACCAGATTGTTGTAGAAGAATACTTACTGGAAACCTTAGGATTGAAAGATACCAAACTACCGGTTACTGTTACACTCCCCACGGGAGACGGACAAATTCAGTATGAAATCACGGGGGTAATTAATAATTATTCCTATTTACTTTCTCCAACAGTGGATTCAAACTATCCATTTAAAGCCTATCCTTCTATAATTTGTGGAGAAAAAAGTGCTCCTGTCACAGACAAATCAGCTATCATCCTTTCTAAAAATATTGATTATAAAACCGTTTCCGACACTATTTTTGAACTGTTTGACAGGATACCAACAGATATGTTATGCGCAAACCATCACATCGACCGTGTATATAAAGAAACTAGAGATTTTATTCTTATCAGATTAGTATATTTAATAATTATAAATGTTTTACTATTTATTGAACAAATCCTGATTATAAAAACTTTTTTTGTTCGTAACAAAAAAACATTATCCATATTTTCAGCCTTTGGACTTTCAAACTCGCAGAAACTCCGGGTATTTTTCGGTTGGCTGCTTACAATTCTTGGTTCCAGTCTGCTCATTGGATACAGTATATCAATGTTAGTAGGAAAGACTCTGTTACAACAAGTATTTCATACACACAACAAATATTATCAGGAGGCACTTTTTGAACAGCTTCTTTTGGAAACCAGCTTATTGATTATTATAATGATAATTAGTTTTATATGTTTTAAAATCATGAGTAATACTTCCATAGCAAAAGGACTTACTTATTTTTCGGTCAAACGGAAAAGAAAATATAACTTCCAAAAAATTTGCATACGAATTATCCTACTCCAATCGGTCTGTATGTTATTTACAACAGCATCCTTTTGTTTTGCGGATGATTTATCTGCAAAACCTGAAAATAAGAATTATTCCTTACTTTCCAATTCAACAACAGCTATACATTATTTAAAAAATTATGGAATACGAATTGATACGAATTCTCCTTTTCCGTTGGAACTACTAGACCAGCTTCAAAATTATAAAAAATATGCAAATACCTTTGCTTATGCAGAAACCAGAAACAGTACTCTGTTATTACCAGAAAAACAAACAGATCCATACTTAAAAAAATACCTTGCTACTAATGAAAAAATACAAAAAAAAGACAAAGTATTATGGAAACAGGTATCAAACCAAGCAAAAAAATACAATACAATAGATATCGACGACTTTAATGTAATTGTTTTATCCAACAATGATTACGAACAATTACTGAAAAAAACTAGTTCAAAAGCATTAACCAAAACACCTGTAAACAATCTTTCATGCATATTACAACTGCCAAATTACAATAAAAATAAGAATAAAATATCCTTAAAGGAAAATGATACACTGCTACTTGGAGGAATTCAAGGCAACCAGAAAGAAGTTAAATTTTATTCGGAACAATTTACACTGGCTTCCATTATTGAAACATATTCAAACAACTCAGATAATATTCAAATGATTGTATGTGAAGATGTTGCAAAATCCAGTCATCTGATTTACGGATACAACGAAATCTCCATTGAATTAGATAAGAACACTCCTTCACTCATCCAGAAAGAACTAGAAGCTAAGATTGCATTTTGGATGGCACCCACTCAGGGAGGTTTATTGGAATCAAACGTTAAAGACTATGAGAAAGAAGTTTTTGTGAATAACTTTACATCCATACTCACAAAATCAATGATGATATTTAGTGTCCTTGGTATCATAATCTATATCAGCTTATCGACCTATATCGAATGGAAACAAAACCTTCATGAATATGGTGTGCTACGTAGTTTTGGAATGAGTTATAAAGCACTTCAACGCAACCAATTTTGCAGGTACCAATATGGTTTGGTCATTTCCGGTTTTTTATGCTATTTTGTTGCAATGAAATTATTCAAATATAATCATATTTCATCACTAAAAATTATCATTGCAATTATGATTACTTCTGTAGCAACATTTTTATGTAAAGTGATTTTATATTTCATCAACCAAAAGCAATCTATTCGTTCTATGGTGCAAACAACTGATTAGTCTGGGGCTGTAATTAAAGGCTCCAAGAATACTCATAAATACATACAGGCTCGTCCGAAAATCGGCTGAGCCTGTTTTTTGCAATTCAAAATATTACGTGTTCTTTTTAATAATCTTCCTCCAACACCTGTATCTCCAAATAATCAAACTCGATTTCATCCGGAAAATTATCCTTTGTAAAGCGACATTTATCATGTAACTGAAACTCACGAATGGTAGATTCTAACCAAATCGGGTGTGCCAGATCAAACTCCACACAAATATCATCTATCGCCTGATATATTTTTCTCGTTCGGTTCAATTCCAGACTGGCATTTTGCACTTCCATATCCTTCATCAAACGATTGTCTTTAAACATTTTTGCCCATAATCGAAACATTCTATTTCTCCCTTTTTAAGCACTCTCGCCATCTCAAAATACTTGTACAAACAATAGCAAAAGTACATGAACGTCTTTTTTCATAATCATCTTTCATCATATCATCACAACATGTACTTGGCAATACAGAAATACCATAAATTTATGTTTCTGTTATTGTTCACAAATAGCACTTTGAACTATGCTGAAAAGTGCGTAAGAAACAGTAACTTTTCGTGCAAAAACAGTACTATGATTATGATTGACATTGTTGCCGAACACAATGTTTTGTGATATTCTAAAAAGGTAAAGTTGGGAGAAAAATTACATCATGAGGAAAAATGTTCTCTCGGAGTCTTTTTATCCAAGAAAAATATAGCCGAAATTATGGTATAAAGGTGACTCAGAGAAAACATGAATAACATAACGGAGGGAAACTATGAAAAAAATACTTAGTCATATCTTTGTAGATGGAATCAATGGAATGGCACTTGGCATTCTTTGTACCTATTCCATCGGAACAATTCTTCAGCAAATCGGAAAACTTCTTAATCCAAAATCCGGAGATTTACTGATTTCTTTAGGTGGACTGGCAATCATACTTACAGGAGCTGGCATTGCTGCCGGTATGGCTTCCAAATTCGGTTCAGCCGCAATACCGACACTTTCGGCAATCATCGCAGGTATGGTAGGTGCCCATGCCAAAACGATTTATCTGAATGGGCTTATAAGCGAAGACGGACATGTCATGTTAAAAGGACCTGGAGATACCCTTTGTGCATTTGCTGCCGCATTTATTGCCTTGGAGATAGGAAACTTAATTTCAGGAAAGACAGAATTGGATTTGCTCTTAACACCAATTACATGTACCGGACTTGGCTGTTGTGGAGCGTTCGTCATTTCACCGTTTTTGACGAGAATATTAGAATACCTTGTGTATGCACTGGATTGGTCTATGAAGCAGAATGATTTCATTATGGGTGCTTTGATTTCATGTCTTGGATGTTTATTTTCACTTTTGCCAGTCAGTCTCATTACACTGGTAAAACTTGCAGATGTAAACGGTATTTCCGCAGGTGCATTAACCATTGGCTGTTGTTGTAGCATGATTGGTTTTGCTGTTGCAAGTTTTCGTGACAATAAAATCGGTGGTCTGTTCTTACAAGGACTTGGCACACCAAAACTTCAGCTTGCCAACACTTTAAAAAGACCACATGTTATTTTACCACCACTTATTTCAAGCGCCATTCTTGGTTGTGTGGCAACAGGTATTTTCCATTTTACAAATACACCATCCGGTTCCACTATGGGAACTACAGGACTTGTAGGATGTATTTCCGCTTATAACAGCATTATGGAAAATGTAGGTTCCACAGAAGCGCTCATTATTGTCAGTTTGCTATGTTTTGTGCTTCCTGGTGTTATTTCACTTGGTCTTGCGGAAATGATGCGAAAAATTGGTTTATTAAAAGAAGGACAAATGAAAATAGGATTATAAAATGGGGTTTTTCAAAAAACTCTAACGCGACCGCGGTATTGCACAGCAAAAAAAGGACTGTCAATTGTGACAGCCCTTTTTCTTTTTCATTTAAGAAGTCATCAGCCTACCGAATCATCTGCTGCAATAGCATCTGCCGGATTTATGTCAGTTGTGTTTTCTTTTACGGCATCATCCATTGCGGACTGCTCTGTATCAAAACTTTCTGACTGTTCATTTGTCATAGTGTTTGTGTCATCTTCCGGAGCCTGAGTTACTTCTGTCGTTTCTGTATTATTGGTATCTTCCTGAGTATTTGTATCATCACTTGCCTCAGCTGTTGGCTCAATTCCAAGTGCGCTTTCATCCGTACCATCTAAAATACTTTCTTCTTTCTTTTCATCGTCACTTCCACCAAATAATCCGGCAAAGAAGTCACCGATTGCCTTGAAAATACTTGCAAAGAAACTTCCAATCGATGCAAAAAATCCCTTCTTGCTATCTTCAAAACTCTTTGATACATTATCCATTTTATCTACAAGATTGTCCTGAAGATCGTCAATAGTTCCTTTAAGCTGGTCATAATCATAATCCTGCTTTCCAATCTGAGACATAAGGTCTGCTACTTCTTCCTTCTGCTCATCTGTTAATTGTACATCATAATATTCAGCTACTTCATCTACTACATCTTCTACTTTATCTTTATCTGTAATGTTGTCTTTAATAACTTTATTTTTTACTTCATTCATGACAGCAGAAGCTTCATCTTTACCTACATCTTTACCAATCTTAGCAGTAGCATAAAGTTCCTTCATGGCAAGTTCTGTTTTTTCCCCATCCAACTCGTCATCTGTAACTTTTTCATAAGCCTTGATGATACCTGTCAATGCACCAGTTCCTGATACACTTTTTGGAGCTGCAGCAATAACATCACAACTGTCAATTCCGGCAGTAACCAATGTGTTTGCAATCATGCTTGTTGATACCCATGTAAGATTTGCTGTCTTCACATTGATTTTTCCATCTTCTGTAGGCATGATATACGCACAACTGTATGTATGTGTACCAATCTCTGCATTTGTAGCAATACCTTCCAAATATTGTCTTTCTTCCTGATTGTTTACTTCAATAATTGCAACTTCATCTTCCGTCACCCCGAAATACTTCAACATATCTGCTCTTTGCTGCTCAGTCAAATCTGCTCCCAAAGTTACAACCTTTTCACTGTCTGCTAAAGCAACTGTTGGCGACTGGAAAATTAAAATTCCTGCCATGGCTCCAGCGACAAATGTTTTTACACTCTTTCTCATTGTTATTTCCTCCTGTTATGTTCCGATTATTATGTTATCATTGTCAGAAAATCTTACAGCTTTTCAAAACAACGGTTTACAAACTGCAATTCTCCCACAATCCTATAACATTATATCTAATTAATACCCAAATGACTAGCAAATCTGTCGTAATACTTGCGTAAAAACTACAAATTGTTCATAATAAAAGTGAGGGAACGAACATTACGAAGGGAGGATGCACCATCAGGTGCGTACATATGAAATCAAATCAATTTATTACACAACTTTTCGCATTAATTTTTGCAGTGCTTTTATTTGTGGTTATTATTAAAAATTATAATGTCTTAGGTACCTACTACAAAAACTCCGGTAAAAACGTGTCATCCGACGACCATTACCAACTGGATGTACCGAAAAATACCACGGTAAAATCAGAAAGCAAAAAAAATAAGAAAAAAGAAAAAAAGCTTACCAAACACGAAAAACTAATTCTAAGCTACCAAAAGGCGGATGCCTATAGCATTGTAGACGCAAACAGCCTTTCAAAAAAAGATATACAAAAACTGTTCACCATTTCAAAAATCTCAGATGATACTTTTAAGCGAATGAAAGGGAAATCTTATAAAGATAACTGTACCATTCCAAAAAGTAACCTTCGTTATATCCGTCTGCTTCACAATGACGGTCATAACAACACCCGCATCGGGGAACTTGTGGTAAACAAATCCATTGCCAAAACAATCCGAACTATTTTTTTAGATTTGTACGAACATCAATATCCCATTGAAAAAATGGTTCTTGTAGACGAATACAATGCCGACGACAATGCTTCCATGGCTGATAACAATTCTTCTTCCTTTAACTACCGGGTAGTGGAGGGAAGCAACAAACTTTCGAAACACAGTCTCGGACTTGCCATAGACATTAATCCAAAATATAATCCTTATATTCATACATTAAACGGAAAAACTGTCTGCTCTCCTGAAAACGGAGCAGAATACGCAGACCGTACAAAATCTTTTGATTACAAAATTGACGAGAAAGATTATTCCTATCAATTATTCACCAAATACGGCTTCACATGGGGAGGGAACTGGAATTCGGTGAAAGATTACCAACATTATGAGCACAATTAAGCCCAGCAGAAAGAACAAAGAGTTTTGCTTGCAAAACTCTGGCGCGACCGCGGTATTGCGCAGCAATTAACTCCATCTCCGCGGTCTGCGCATCCTCG
>CADBNB010000181.1 GCA_902795895.1 uncultured Lachnospiraceae bacterium
CCAACAGCAACCCCAACGGTAGAGCCAACAGCGACCCCAACGGTAGAGCCAACAGCAACCCCAACGGTAGAGCCAACAGTGACCCCAACAGTGGTACCAACAGCAACACCTACGGTAACACCAACTTCTGTACCAGTGGAAAGAATCGCATTTATCTTCTATAAGAGATCAGAAAAGACTTCTTGGAAAAATGCATATATTCACTACAAAGTAGATGGTGTTTGGACAAAATCACCAGGAGTTAAGATGGAAAAGGTTAGAAACGGTTTCTGGTTGATAAAAATCAATATGGGACAATCATCAACTTTGGCGGTATGTTTTAACAATGGCGAAGGTAAATGGGACAATAATGACAAAAAGAATTATACAGTAGGAGAAGGTATGTATGTGGTAAATTCTCTTGCAAAAGAAGTTTATCCGTCGATGCCAACAGAATTACCTACAGTTGCGCCAACAGCGAAACCAACAGCAACGCCAACGGTAGCACCTACTGAAACTCCGGTTGCAAATAAGGTTGTAGTTTACTATAAAGCTTCAAGTTCTTGGAAGAATGTATATATTCATTATTGCGTAAATGGAGGCAAATGGACAAAAGTTCCAGGTGTTAAGATGACTGCTACTTCTGATAGAAGCGGATATAATTATATGGCGATTATCAATTTGAATGATGAATCACGTGCGAGTGTATGTTTCAACGATGGAAATGGAACATGGGATTCAAAAGATGGTCAGAATTACACGGTTAAAAAAGGCATTTACGGTGTAAAAAATGGTAAAGTAACAAAATTAGATTAAGAAGATAATTGATTGCGGGAGTGTGTATTGTCACACTCCCGTTTTTGGTTTTTAAATATAGTTGAAATTGGATTGACCAATCTTAGTTGAAATGGGAAATATTGACATTTTTCCGTTTTTTTTGTATCATAAAATATATACGATGGATTGCAAAGTATTAGGGAGTGTTTAATTATAATTTGTAATCTGTAATAAGGGCGAATGGTATTATTTGATTTTGAAATTTATTATTAGGGGGGATTGCTATGTTTGGAAAGAATTCTATCGTAACAGATGAAAAAGATAAAGAAATTGCATCTTTAAAGGAACAATTAGCAAAAGCAAATTATGAAGCGGATAAAAATTACCGGATGCTTGAGTCAATTAATAATTCTACACATTTATCTGTATGGATTGCCTATTTTAATGAAAAAGGTGAACAGACGGAAATTCGTTTTACGGATGAGATGAGAAGATGTTTGGGATACTCCAGAAATGAATTGGAAGATACGGTTGAGTCCCTCACTAAGATTATTCATCCAGAAGATGCAGGCATTGTGTTGAAAGCTTATCAAAATGCCATTGTGGATAAGAAAGCAAAATATGACATTGACTATAGACTGCTTATGAAAAATGGAACATACAGATTATGTCATGCGGCAGGAGAGTGTGTAAGAAGACCGGATGGTACACCAGAGTTCTTTATCGGTACTTTTACGGATATTCAGGAACAAATGGAAACAAAAGAAGCATTTGAAATAAATCAAAGAAGACAAAATGCAGTTGATTTGATGATGTTAGAGGGAAGTTGGAGTATGGATCTTACAAAATATGCCATTGATGATCCGAATTCTCCTATGGTTTTCTCAGATCAATTTAAGAAGATTTTGGGATATTCGAATTCTCAGGATTTCCCAGATGTCATGAATTCATGGATTTCTAAGATGCATCCGGATGATATTGCTATGGCATCTGAAGGAATAGGAAAACAGTTGGCAGATCCTAGCGGAAAGACTGTATTTGATATGGAATACAGAATGAGACACAAAGATGGTGAATATCGTTGGGTACGTGCATCCAGCACAGTTGTATGGTCTAAGGATAAGAGAACACCGCTTATGGCAGCCGGTACCATAATTGATATTACAAATGAAAAGAAAAATAGTGTGAAGTTTAAAAAGGAAATGGCACCAAGTATTGAAGCATTACGAAATGGAGTTAGTGGTATTTCTAAGACTGTTGAGAAGGCGGTTAACCAGATGCAGGAAATTGCATCCAGACAGACGGAAGTATCAGAGGCTGCAAAGACAATCGAAAATGCGGTTGATTCTTCTATGGCAATCATCAGTAGTATTCAAACTATCGCAAATCAGACAAATCTGCTTTCATTAAACGCAAGTATTGAGGCTGCGAGAGCAGGAGATGCAGGAAAAGGATTTGCAGTTGTTGCTACAGAAGTTTCAAATTTGTCGAATTCTACAAAGGAAACTACGCAAAATATTGCGGAAATTCTGAATAACATGAATGAATCTGTAAAAGATATTTTAGTTAAGATTGATCAGATTAGTGAAAGTGTTTCTGTAGAAAATGAAGAGATGAGCAACATTGATGCTACAGTGGAAAAACTTCAGGATGCGGCGGATGAGATTTTTGAAATGGCTTCAGGATTATATGAATAGACTTTGGGATGATATGTAGATGAAAAGGGGGCAAAGATGCTCCTTTTTTGTCGTAGGAAATTGTTCATAGCAAGAATCACGAGCAAATTTCAATAAATGTTCGTGTTATACGGACATTTGTTTTTCGTAGAAAATCATTTTTTTGTTGACAAGTTAGAAAATCATGTGTAGTATAATACGTGGCGAATGTGCTACTGTACATTTTATGTGTATGGATAGTGACGCAAGATGATTTGTTAGTATTATATAGCAGTGATTACACTGTTTCATATTTGAAAGGATTGATAAATAACATGAGTAAAGTTGTAAAATTTGGTGGAAGTTCATTAGCAAGCGCAGAACAGTTTAAAAAGGTTGGAGACATTATCCGTGCTGATGAAAACAGAAAGTATGTTGTACCATCTGCTCCAGGAAAGCGTTTTTCAGATGATATAAAAGTAACAGATATGCTTTATGGATGCTATGCACTGGCTGAGGCAGGTAAGAACTTTAGTAAAGAACTTGCTGCAATCAAAGCAAGATATCAGGAAATCATTGATGGTTTAGGTCTTAAGTTAAGCTTGGATGATGAGTTCAAGACTGTTGAGAAGAACTTTAAGGCGAAAGCTGGTAAGGATTATGCAGCTTCTCGTGGTGAGTATTTAAATGGTATCGTTATGGCTAATTATTTAGGTTATAACTTTATCGATGCAGCTGAAGTTATTTTCTTTGATGAAAATGGAACTTTTGATGCTGAAAAGACACATGCAGTATTAAGCGCAAGATTGGAAAAAGAAAATCGTGCAGTTATCCCAGGATTTTATGGTGCAAACCCAGACGGAACTGTTCGTACATTCTCAAGAGGTGGTTCTGATGTAACTGGTTCTATCGTTGCGAAAGCTGCAAAAGTTGATTTGTACGAAAACTGGACAGACGTTTCTGGTTTCCTTGTTGCAGATCCTAGAATTATCAAAAATCCAGAAGTTATTACCACTATCACATATAAAGAACTTCGTGAGTTGGCATACATGGGTGCTTCTGTACTTCACGAAGATGCTATTTTCCCAGTTCGTCAGGCTGGTATTCCAATCAACATCCGTAATACAAATGCTCCTCAGGACGCAGGTACTTTGATTGTTAAGAGCACATGCCATACTCCTGAGTACGTAATTACTGGTATTGCAGGAACAAAGGGATTTGTTGCGGTAAATATTGAAAAAGACATGATGAACTCAGAAATCGGTTTTGGTCGTAAAGTATTGTCTGTATTTGAAGAAAATGGTATCTCATTTGAGCATATGCCTTCAGGTATCGATACAATGACTATTTTCGTAGATCAGAAAGAGTTTGAGTCAAAAGAGCAGACTGTTTTAGCTGGTATTCAGAGAACGGTTAAGCCTGATACTGTTGAGTTAGAGAGTGATTTGGCTCTTATCGCTGTTGTAGGTCGTGGTATGAAGTCTACAAGAGGTACTGCTGGACGTATCTTCTCAGCACTTGCTCATGCAAAAGTTAATGTTAAGATGATTGATCAGGGTTCTTCAGAACTTAATATCATCATCGGTGTAAGCAATTGCGACTTTGAAGCTGCTATTAAGGCTATTTACGATACATTTGTAAGCTAATTAGCTTTTATAAAATAATAGGTAATTGAAAAAATCCTTCGTTTGTGTTTTTATAAGATGCAGACGGAGGATTTTTTTGCAGACTTTCTTGTATCCTTTGGCGTTTAGGTGTATCATAGAGAGGAGAGAGTATAAAGTAAAGTGAGGGAATAGAATGCAGTATATCAGACCGGATTATTTTAACGAGTTTAAGTGTGTGGGGGGAGAATGCCCGGATAACTGTTGTGCAGGGTGGCAGATTGTAATTGATAAGGATAGTTTGGAAAAATACAAACATCAGGAAGGTGCTTTTGGAAACCGTCTACGTAATGAAATTGACTGGGAGGAAGGTGTGTTTCACCAGTACAATGGAGACTGTTGTTTCTTAAATGATGAAAAACTTTGTGATATTTATTCTGAAATTGGAGAAGAGAATTTATGTTATACATGTAAAAATTACCCGAGATTTACGGAAGAGTTCGATAATCTGAAAGAGCAGTTTTTATGTATGTCTTGTCCGGTAGTGGCGGAAATGTTGCTTGGAAGAAATGAAAAAGTGACTTTGATTTCATCGGAAGATGATGAAGAAATGGAAGAGATTGAAGATTTTGATTTTCTGATGTTTGATAAGTTGCAATCAAGTCGAAATTATTTATTGGACATGCTTCAGACAAGGGAACATGATATTCGGTTGAGACAAGGTATTTTAGCTGCGTTTGGACATGATATGCAACGACGGGTGAGAAATCTTGAGTTTTGTACCATGGATTCATTGATTGAAAAGTACAAAGGTGCCAATACCTGGTCATTTTTTAAGGATAAGAAAAATGAATATGGCGATAGAACTGCAGACAGGTACTTGGTTTCAAAGGCTATGTTTAAAGAACTTGAAAAGCTTGAAATTCGAAAACACGAATGGGAGAGATGGCTGAAACGTTGTGAACTTCAGTTGTTTGCTGAAGGAGCAAGAGGGTATCTGGAGGTTAGACAAAGTTTTCTTGATGCAATGGCATCTTCTAAAAAACTGGAAGATGAAATGGCTTTGTATCTTGAACAGATTATGGTGTATTTTCTTTTGCACTATTATTGTGGTTCGGTTTACGATGACAACGTGTACGCTAAGGTAAAACTTTCGGTTTTGAGTGCTTTGGTGATAGAAGAAATGATTTGTGCCAAATGGCATATTTCCGGTAAATTACCTAAAAAATCTGACTGGGTAGCTATTACATATCAGTATGCGAGAGAAATTGAACATTCAGATGAAAATTTGGAAACTTTGGATGGAGTGCTTGTATCAGAAAAAGTATTTGGCATTCAAAGCTTGGAAAAGGCGATTTTAGGATTACAGGTATGATTATGGATATTTGTCAGTTTCACTAACACAAATTTCGTGCCAAGTCTTGTGGGGCGAGATTTGAATAGTGCTATAATAGTTTTTGATGTTCAGTTTTAAGAAAATAATTAAATGTTGCATATCTGCATCGGATAATTCTGGGTTTGTGCGTGTTTCACAATAAAAACATTTTTCTATTGTGAAATGTCACAAACCCATTTTTTTACAAATGTAATTAGAGTACAAGAAAATATAGGTAAATGAATGAGAAAAGGGTTGAAAAAAAGTCGGAATGTCATTATTGTGTTAGAAATAGATAGATATGTACTTGATTTTGTCAGTGTAATATAGTATAACTAGATAAGCAGGGTGAAAAAGACAAAAAAGTCAGTCCTGTAAAGTAAAGTTAAGCGTAATGTCCAAGGGACATTCAAATATGAAACGCATAGAAAGAAAGGAGCACATTATTGATGTCAAATTTAGCAGAATCAGTAAAGAAGCAGTTCGGTAGATCAATTGCTGAGTGTACAAATGAAGAGGTTTACGTAGCATTATTAAACTACACAAAAGATGCAATCCAAACAAAGGGTTACAACGAAGGAAAGAAGAAAATTTATTATATTTCAGCAGAGTTCTTGATTGGTAAGTTATTATCAAACAACTTAATCAATCTTGGAATTTATGATGAGGTTGCTAAGGAACTTGCAGATCAGGGTAAGAACCTTGCAGATTTAGAGGAAATCGAGTTAGAGCCATCTTTAGGAAATGGTGGATTGGGACGTCTTGCAGCATGTTTCATCGACTCAATCGCTACACTTGGCATGAACGGTGCTGGTGTTACTCTTAACTACCACTTAGGATTATTTAAGCAGGTATTTGAGAACAACTTACAGAAAGAAACTCCTAACCCATGGATCACAGACAACTGCTGGTCAACAAAGGTACCTTCAAGATCATACACAGTACCTTTCAAGGGATTTGAGTTAAAGTCAACATTATACGATATTGACGTATGTGGATACGATAGCAAAGCTATCAAACTTCACTTATTTGACGTAGATACAGTAGATGAGAAGTTAGTTGAAGGTGACGGAATTAGCTTTGATCAGCATGATATCGCTAAGAACCTTACATTGTTCATCTACCCAGATGATAGTACAAGAGATGGACAGCTTCTTCGTATTTATCAGCAGTATTTCATGGTTTGCAACGGTGCTCAACTTGCAATCGATGAAGCTAAGGAAAGAGGTATGAAGGATCTTCGTGAGTTACCTGAGTACGTACGTATCCAGATTAACGATACACACCCTTCAATGGTTATTCCTGAATTAATCCGTTTGATGACTGCAGAAGGATTAACAACAGATGAAGCAATCGAAGTAGTTAAGAAGGTATGTGCTTACACTAACCATACAATTCTTGCTGAGGCTCTTGAAAAATGGCCAATCGATTACTTAGAGGAAGTGGTACCACACTTATTACCAATCATCAGAGATTTAGATGCTCGTGTTAAGGCTGAGTACAAAGATCCTTCAGTAGCAATTATCGATGATATCAACAGAGTACACATGGCTCATATGGATATTCACTATTCATACAGCGTTAACGGTGTAGCTGCTGACCATACTCGTATCTTAAAGGAAAGTGAGCTTAATAACTTCTACAAGATTTATCCAGAGAAGTTCAACAACAAGACAAATGGTATCACATTCCGTAGATGGTTAATGCACTGTAACCATGACTTGACAAACTTCATCACATCTAAGATTGGTGACGGATTCAAGAAGGATGCAGACGAATTGAAGAAGTTAATGGACTTCGTTAACGACGATGCTACATTGACAGAATTATTGGAAATCAAGGGTAAGGCTAAACAAAACTTGAAGAAGTTCGTAAAAGCTAACGTTGGTCAGGAATTAGATGACAACGCAATCTACGATATCCAGGTTAAGAGATTACATGAGTACAAACGTCAGCAGTTGAATGTATTGTACATCATCCACAAATATTTGGAAATCAAAGATGGTAAGAAACCTGCTACACCAATCAACTTTATCTTTGGTGCTAAAGCAGCTCCTGCTTACATCATTGCTAAGGATATTATCCATACAATCATCTGTTTACAGAACTTAGTAAACAATGATCCAGAGGTTAGCCCATACATGAAGGTTGTTATGGTTGAAAACTACAACGTAACAGCAGGTGAGAAGTTATTCCCTGCATGTGATATCTCTGAGCAGATCTCTCTTGCATCTAAGGAAGCTTCTGGTACTGGTAACATGAAGTTCATGTTAAACGGTGCTGTAACATTAGGTACAGATGACGGTGCTAACGTAGAAATTCATGACCTTGTTGGTGATGAAAACATCTACATCTTTGGTGAGTCTTCAGATCAGGTTATCGAGCATTACGCTAAGGCTGATTACTGCTCATTTGACTTCATCAAGAAGAACCCAGAAATCGCTAAGTGCGTAGGATTCTTATTAAGCCCAGAAATGTTGTCAGTTGGTCACTATGATCACCTTGCAAGATTACACAAAGAGTTAGTTACTAAGGACTGGTTCATGACATTACTTGACTTTGAGGATTACTGCAAAGTTAAGGATCAGGCATTTGCTGATTATGCAGATCGTAAGACATGGGCTAAGAAGATGTTAGTAAACATTGCTCAGGCTGGATTCTTCTCATCA
>CADBNB010000182.1 GCA_902795895.1 uncultured Lachnospiraceae bacterium
GAATCCTTTACATTCACAATAATGTTACCATCTGTGGAAGAGATAACAGTTACCTTACCACCAGTGACAAATCCCAGCTTCTCTAAAAACTTTCTGGTCTCCTCTTTTCCACCAATTTTCTTAATGATGTTCTCTTCTCCCTCTTTTGCCATAGTAAGCGGCATCATATGATCCTCCTTATCTACTGTTTGGTATACAATACCTTATTGAGATTTTTTTTCTTTATCTATAGTTAGTATACTCTAATGCTCATTAGGTGTCAATGATTTTTTTCTGTTTTTTCTGATTTCCTTTCGTTTCCTCTTGCTTCATTTCAAAGAAGTTTTTGACCATTCTGCCTATTTTTCATTTGAAACCGACTGCATTCTATGTTATACTAAAATACAATCACACATGAAATATTTGAATTTAGGAACGATTCGCCCTAAATGGTTACAGATTATTTATAAATAAAAGGAGATGAATTACATGCCAACAACAGCTACTCATACACATATCACTGCAACCGGCAGTGCCACTACGGAATCTTCTGAGAATTATCTGGAGACGATCCTGATGCTCAGCAAGAAGCTTCCGGTGGTTCGTTCTGTAGACATCGCCAATGAACTGGATTTCAAGAAGTCCAGTGTCAGCGTTGCCATGAAGAATCTGCGTCAGGCCGGTCACATCACCGTGACACAGGCTGGTTTTATTTACCTGACTGATTCGGGAAGGCAGATTGCAGAAATGATTTATGAACGACACCAGATTCTGTCTTCCTGCCTGATGAAGTTAGGAGTGGACGAGCAGACAGCCACTTCTGATGCCTGCAAGATTGAGCATGCCATCAGTCCGGAGAGTTTCGAGGCGATCAAAGAATACTTAAAAAAAGTGAATTTATAACCAACGAAACAGGGCATATGAGGAGCTCCTCATATGCCCTGTTTGATTTCTCAGAACCATTTCGTTTCTATGTGCGACCAGTGATTTCTGTTCACTCAGTATAAAGGGGTTCCACTCTGGTTTCTTCTTTATCTTCCTTGCAAGCAGGTCTCCACTGACTGGATTACAGCAGCGCCATCTCCCACTGCCGTAGCAATCTGACGAACCGCTTTGGTTCGCACATCTCCTGCTGCAAAAACACCTTCTACCTGACTCTTGCCATCTTCTCCGGCAATGACATATCCCTGCTCATCCAGTACACCCAAGGATGCAGCATAAGCAGTCACCGGCTCCATCCCCACTGCAATGAATACGGCTGCAGTCTCCAATACTTCCTCTGCACCGGTACGGTTGTCCACCACTTTGATGGCTTCTACTTTTCCTTCTCCCTGAATTTCTTTGATTTCTCTGCATGGCAGAAACTCAATATTTTCCGTCTGGAATACCTTTTCCTGTAACTACTTATTTCCTCTCAGGGTATCCCGCCGGTGTACCAGATACACCTTCTCACACAGTCTGGACAAATACAGGGCATCTGACAATGCCGTATCTCCACCACCTGCCACTGTAGCAATGCGATTTCTAAAGAACGCACCATCGCAGGTGGCGCAGTAAGACACGCCTCTTGCTGCCAGTTCTGCTTCTCCCGGCACCCCTAAGTGTCTGTGTATGGCACCGGTAGCCAGAACCACTGTCTTCGTCTGCAACTGTTCCCCTGCTTCTGTCAGAACCACAAATCCTTCTTCTGTCTTCTGAATCTCTTTTACATCTGCCTCTTGAAACGTTGCCCCTGCTGCCTCTGCATGTTCTCTAAAGGCCATGGCAAGTTCAAAGCCGCTCTTGCCATTCAACCCCAGATAATTGTCCACCTGATCGGTGAATACCATCTGCCCCCCGCTCATGGCGGCTTTCTCCAATACCACTGCGTCTAATCTGGCTCTGGCTGCATAAACGGCAGCAGACAATCCTGCCGGACCACTGCCGATGATGATTGTATCGTACATACTCGTCTCCTTTACATTGTTTATTACTAGAATCTACTTTTTTGGTGTTATTTTTATGTGACATGAGCATTATAACATAGGATACACATTCTGTCAAAATAAGTCGTACTTTTACAGGGAGTGATTCGCTCCCGTCTTCTTCTGCCTTGGAACCTTTTGAACTTGCACGTCGCCCACTTAATAAACCTTCGTTCATTACAGTCCAACATTGGTTTCATCAATGATGAGTTGTATTTTCCAAAATACAACCAGTTTCCTTCAGATTCCACCTCACGATTGACACCCTTGCCTTCGGCTATGACCTTCCACCACCGGACAGTCTGCATACTTTCATTGGTTAGAGACGTGTGTCGCCAAGCGCACTTAGACGAAACAAAATATCACAAACCTTTCTTGATACAACGTTTGTGACATTTTGTTTTGATGGATTTTTATTCTCTTATTGTCAATTTCAATATGTCTTTGAAACCAGAAGTTGTCATTCAGCTGAACTCACATCCCATTTTTCAGCCGGAGTATTTGCATCCTGACGATATATAATAGCTGTCGTACAACTGCCAAAATTGTTTTGTGTTCTCATAATCGTTTTACTGACATCCGATATGCTATTCGAATCAAATGGACTCTTATACGAAACTTGAACACAGTTATTAATTTCCTTAAAGACATTTCCAGCTACTACTGGATCAACAATGCCATTGATTTGAACCAAATATGCACTTGAACCATTATTTCCATCCAATACATTATCTGTAATCTCAGGGGCATACATGCCAACACCATATATTGCGCAACTTGCTGTCTTCGTGAAGGTATTCCCTTTCATCACTATACCTTTGTGATAATCCAAATTTGAGCTGGAATTCGTGACATAAATGCTCACTTTTAAGTTTCCAAAGTTACAATTCTGAATTTTTAATCCATCACATACTACTTCCGAATAGTAAGTAGATACCGCTACACCATTATTATCCGCAGATGCATTTGCTTCGAAGTTACAATTTTGAATTTCTACGTCTTTACTTGACCAGTCACGAATATAATAATAATCTTTTGCTCCACCTGTAAAAGTAACTCCCTCCACAGTAACACCGGCACACTTGGGAATTGTAACCGCAAACACCTTTTGCCCTTCTAGGTCTATTGTACCAGTCCCTTTAATTGCTGCGTTGTGCACACCACCATACTGTACAACAGAAGAGATGTCATTAAATGTACTACTGCTCTCTGCAAATATAAACAGAGTTGCAGCCGTTCCAGTACTAGCATGTCTGACAGTCGCCCCCTCTTCCAACACAAGTGTTACATTGCTTGGAATACAGATAGTATTTGTATACGCATAGTCTCCTTCCAAAAGTGTAATTGTTACATTATCATCAATTCCAGAAGCCAAATCCAAATACGACTGAAGCACATAATACTGCTTCGTGTTTTCATTATAATTTTTATTAGACTTATAACTATTTAGATAGGTTTCACTGTTTGGTGAGATTGTAAAATTTGTGCCAACAGAAGAAATATCGTACAGTTTCTCCATTGCACTCCTTTCGTCAACTTGATAAATAATATATGGATTTATTACATTTTCGTCAAAACTAGTTGTTTTACAAATCTCCTCTTTTGCTTCGTGGCTTACAGAATTTTTTCCATATGCTTTATTGTATATAATTCCACCGCAATTGTAAACATTTTTAAACTGATTTTCATTCATTGTGATATGCTGTATCCCATACAAGCGCAACGAATAACAGCTTTCATTTATCATATTAGAAAATATATTTTCATTTATCACACAATCAACAACCATATACAAATCAATCGCATCCTGCTGACAATTGTCAAAAACGGAAGAAGTAATGGCAATATTGTTATGATAAGCTGTTCCCTGAATGTTCGTCAAAATCGCGTTCTTTAAGTTTGAGAATTTGCAATTATTAATTGTAACTGTGTCGCAAGGTACACTACTGTATGCATTTGTAATACAAATACCATTAGAAGTTTCTGTTCCATCAAATACACAGGAATCAATTGTCACATTTTTACTAGACATCACCCTAATATAATTGTCACAACCATTTACAAACTCCACATTTTTGATGGTCACACCGTTCGCCTTTGCAATATAAATTGGTTGACAATTTTCTTCATTTGTATCAATCTTACCTCCAGAAATCATAATATTTTCCGATGCACCATATGCTTCCACATCGTCCAATACAACATCCTTCTCTTTTAAATTAAAAAGTATTTTAGTATCTGTTGCATTTGTAATAATTGTATTTTTCTCCATGATAATGGAAACATTAGACGGTACATTGATGCTGTTTTTTATATAATAATTTCCTTCTGCAAGATGAATTATTCCACCACCGATTTCTGCTAAATGATCCATATAACTCCGCAGAACATAATACATTCTTGTATCATCATTATATGTATCATAATTAGTATAAAGTTTTAAATACGGTTCTGAGGACGGATCCAGTTCAATCTCCTTATATGTATAGTCGATTTTGTACCAGCTCTCATATGCTGAATTTTTAGAATTTCTATAATAAATTAAAGGTATTGTCACATTATTGTAACTATTTTCCAAAAAATTATTTTTGTCCACATCTGATATTTCATTATAAATAGTATCGTAGGCAAGTAAATTTTCATTGTCTACACCATTGTAATACAATACATCGATCCGCATCAGCAGATTCGCATTCTCCACAACGTTCCCCGTGATATAAGGATGCTGAACTCCTCTCAAAGAAAATACACAACCAACATCAGCTAGCTTGCCAATTCCACCTATGCCAATATTATTAAATTCATTGTCGTAAATTTTACAAGAATCCCAATTCTTTGCTACAATACCATAATACAAAATGTTCTCAAATGCATTATCATAGATTTCGATATCCATATGCGGTGCGATATCCGTGTACATATGTGTACCCACACCCACCGGTACACGTAAAAACCTATTATTATATATATATATTGATTGATTACCTGTTTTGTCCTGGCTGCTATATTCACCACCAAATCCACCCGTTTCAGGATCTGGAACATCAATATTAATAGCTTCTTTTTCATTACCGGTATCCAAACAATCCTCAAATATATTGTTATAAATGTGCACATTATAGCTTGCATCTAATTCAATCAAATGATATTTACCATGCATATTCAACATTTTTATATTGTAAATTTCAATATTTTGAGTGTGGCCGATTTCAAAAATAACTCCTCTTTCCTGACAATTGTCCAAAATAACACTGGCATTCTTACTTTCACCGTGCACACTAGAATCATGTACACCATTATATTCTGTATATGTATTTCCAGCTGTTATATCTTGTCGATTTGCGAAAGCAAACATCACTATTACACCACTGGCTTTGGATATAGTAACACCATCCATAAGTATAATTTCAGTATTGCTAGGAATATATAATTCACTTGTCAGAACATAATTTCCTGACTCAATGATAATCTTACCACCACCCCTTTTCTCTATTTGCTCAAGTGCAGCTCGCATATTATAATAGAATCGTGTCTCATCAGTGTAATCTGTGTAACGATTCTGAAATGGCGTACTTGTTTCATTAATTGTGATACATGCTGTTTCATCTTCAAAATATCTTATAATATTATTTCCATCTGTCATCTTTACAGCGACATAATATTTATACAATGAACCGACTTTGCTACTTAAAATCAATTCATCCAGTTCATTCAATTCAACAGCTACATCTGTTCCGTCCCCGGAATTGCTTGCCAATGTAATCGCATAAGGTAGCTGATCAAAAGAGTTATCTGTGATAGAGGGATGATGTGTACCAAACAAATGAATGGCACTATAGCTGTTATTTATAGCTCCTCCTCCAATTTTCCAGAAAGTACAACCATTTATTACAGTATCAACATCATTAATGAATCGTATCGCTTCCTTTGATATATCAATAAAATTTGTATTTAAAATTGAAATATTTGAACTATAACCATTGTTGATATAATAACGGTTATGTACACCATACTGAGTACCAGAAATATCACAGTGCTCAATCATGATATTTTGATTCAACGTCCCATCAAGACTGCACCACTTTTGTGGTGCAGTGGCACATGTACCTCCAGCCGTTTCCATCAAGACAGCTGCTACTGCACTTTGATCACTCGTAATTGCACAATCTGAAATGCTTAAATTTTTGCATCCGTAAATTTTAGTGCCATACGATCCACTATCGTTGAGCTTTATATTCAGTCCGAAAATTTGAATATCAGAATTATGTGCAAACAAAAAGGCTGTGGCACCCTCACATTGAATATTAATCTCTGCATTTCCAGTCCCATAAATTTTACTATTGGAAACACCATCATAAGCCGACATCATATTTCCACATGATACGTCGGATGAATCAACAAATGCAAAAAGAATACTGGTTGCATCGACAGGAGATGTTCCAACTTCAGCAGTTTTATTAATCACAACACCGTCCGCTAAATTAATTGTCACATTAGATGGCACATAAATTGTATAAGGAATATTATATGTACCTGCTTCTAAATTAAGAATACCACCATTCTTCATCGCATCCAAATAAGAGCGAATCAAATAATAATCCTTTGTAGACACATTATAAAATGAACTAGTTTTCCATTCATCGTTATAAATCTCGGATTCAGGAGAAATCGTTAATTCAGGAATTGCAATTATCTCAGATGTAAAATTTCCATATTGACTCCATAAATGATTTTCACTTTCAGGAAAATAAATATAAGCACGGACACAGTATTCATATCCTGTCCCCATAACTGTCTCATTGTCTATATAAGAATCTTCTTTCACCCAATAACGAATACACTTCCAATTCTCCGTTCCTATTTCACGACGATAAATACAATACCCAGTTGCATTTTCAACTGTACTCCATTTTAGTATTGGAACGCCTTCAAAATCACATTTCAAATTCACTATTTGAGGTTCACATGGTGCATAAGTTGCTTTTTCTAATGCACTATTAAACTTCGAAAGAAATGCTGCTGCCATCTCACGAGTACAAGCACTGCCCGGATCAAATTTTCCGTTACTTCCCGAAATTACACCTGCTTTTGCAAGTGTCGTGATTGCCGTCCGAGCATACGAAGGAATTTCATCATAATCACTAAAATTAATAGATCCAAACTTCATAGGAAGCCTAACATTTACATATTGTATGTAATTGTACAAAAATACTGCCAATTGCGCTCGTGTCACTGTACCATTAGGATTAAAGTGTACTGAATCTGTTCCATGGGCAATGGCATTCTCTTCTGCCCATGCAACATACGGTGCATAACCCCAGGACGAAAAATCAACATCCGAAAATTTTGAATCCTTATACTTCTTAACATCAGCACCTGCATATCTGCCTAAAATTGTCACAAACTGAGCTCGTGTCAATGTGCCTTTCGGTGAAAATGTTGTAGAAGATGTTCCCGTAATCCAACCATTCTCATAACACTCCACAATACTGTTGTAAGCCCAGTTTCGGGACACATCAGCAAATGGAATTTCTGCTGCACTTGCCTTTTGGAGTACGATTCCAATAAACAAGAATACACCTAACATCAATACACTCAAGCGTTTAAAAGAATTTTTCATATTGCCACCCTCCTATTTTTCAGGGTAGTGTCAAGTCACTACCTCATTTTTTGTTCTGAAACCTTGATTTTCAGCAATGTCATTAACTTAAGAATCACTCGTTGTAGTGAGAAATAACAATCATTAATATTTGTATTATTCATGCATTTATGTTATACTCTGTAGTGAGAAAAGAGGTTGGGATAATGCATGTTTATCAAAATACTCAAAAAAACTTACAAAGGTAAGAAA
>CADBNB010000183.1 GCA_902795895.1 uncultured Lachnospiraceae bacterium
CAGGAAAATCAAGAAGAATTGCAGGAGAAAGATGTAGAATTAAAACAAAAAGATTTTCAGCTAAGAGTCTCTCGCATATATATTGCACATTTAAAAGGAATGTCAGTAGAGTCAATTTCATTATTGGAAGACGCGACAGAAGAAGAAATACGAGAAATTATCCGTAACTTTGATAAAGAAGATTAAAAATAGAAGAACTGTCACATTAACTTTAGTGTTAGTGTGGCGGTTCTTTTTTATGTACTAGGAAATTGCGATGCGAGGATGCGCAGACCGCGGAGATGGAGTTAATTGCTGCGCAATACCGCGGTCGCGCTAGAGTTTTGCAAGCAAAACTCTTTCTTCTTCTTGTACTGCCTTTTGACAAATTTTGCAGGCAAAACATGCTACAATACCCAAAAAAGGAGGGTGTAGCATGAAACTGAAAGGCATGAGTGAGCGAGAAATTGCAATGATTTTTGTGGGATTTTTGATAGGAAGGGTTCATGTGATAGACATGAGCCCTTTTGTGGTGAGCTTTTTTATGGCAATATGCAAGGAACGATTGCCGCTATTTTGGTATTTTGCCGGATTGGAAGTGGGAATTGTAGGTGAGTTTGGGATAAGAACAGGCGTGTTGTATGGAGTGGTGCTTCTTTTGTGTGCTTTGGGGAGTAAAGTGTTGGAACAAATCGGACAAAAAGCCCTTTTGTGGTATAGTCTGGTGGGAGCTATTAGTGTCTGGATCGTAAATTATGCAGGGCAGATGGGACAGGCTGTTGGAAGAACAGAACAGATGCTTTGGATGTTGGAAAGTAGCCTTGTTGCCATATTTACCATTGTGATACATAGGGGCATTTATTTTTTTATGAGTGGAAATAAGATTACATACGCGGGAAATGAAGAAATGATTTCTCTTTTGTTTCTGGCGGCGTTGTGTATTTTCGGGATGCCTTTTCAAAATGCCATGGTTTTTGATTCGGTGGAATTGTGTATTGCTTTGTTGATTTTAGTTGTAGCATACCGGTATGGAGCGGCAGCAGGAAGTATGTCCGGTGCAGTGTGCGGGATTTTTTATCTTGCCATGGGACAGGGAATGGATATGCTTGGAATACTGACGGTTCTTGGGTTGGCAGTGGGAGCCTTTCGGGAACTTGGAAAATTAGTTAGTGTGGGTACATTTCTTGGAATCTATGGTTTTAGCGGTGTATGGATTCAGGAAATGTTGTTGGCACAGGGGCGAATTCGCGCGGTAGTAGTGGCTTGCTTCCTTTTTGTACTGCTTCCCAGGCGGTATGTGGAAAAAACGGATGGGATGGTCAGGGAACAGGAGTATGAAGAAGTCAAGGAACAGAGTGCGTACCAGATACAAAGGCGTTTAGAACGATTTGCGGAACCGTTTTTTGAAATGTCCAGAACCTTTTATCAAATGGCAAAACAGCGGGAAAATGTACAGGAAAAAGATATGGAATGTGTGCTTATGCAGGTTCGGGAACAGCTTTGTGACAGTTGTGAAAAGCGAAGTTATTGTCTTGGAAAAAGCAGATATCAACGGTTTCAGACCATCGGTTATTTACTGCCGGCTGTGCAGGAGCATGGTTTCGTGACGGTAGAAGATTTTCCAATGTATTTTTTAAATCACTGCGATTATGCGGAAAATTACGTTTCCGAAATCAATCGGGCATTGCAGCTTAGTTATCAGGAGGTGCAGTGGCAAAATAGACTTAGGGAAAGCAGAGGTGCATTAGGGGAGCAGTTTCACGAGATTGGCTGTCTTCTTCGGGAGTTTTCTAATTCCATTTTGCAGGAACATTTGGTGGAATTGGAGGAAAAACGGGAGCTTATCATGATTTTGAAACGAAATCAGGTCCTTGTAAAAAGAGTGGAATGGGTGGAAAATAACTGTCAGTTGCCGGAACTTCATCTGGTGGCAAAAAGCAGAAAACATTCCTGTGTTACAACAAGGGAACTGGCAAAATGCGTCAGTCAGTTTCTTTGTAAAAACTTTGTACCGGGAACAAAGTCAAAAAATGTGCTTGGGAAGGAGTATGAACATATTGTTTTGGTTCAGGATACAAAATACAAAGTATTTACGGGAGTGGCGAGAACGAAAAAGCATGGAGAAGAGTGTTGTGGGGATAATTTTTCCTGCATGAGACTGGAACACGGAAGAGTGGTTCTTGCACTGGCTGACGGCATGGGAAGTGGGGAAAAAGCCTGCTTTGAAAGTACGTCGGTGGTGGAACTTTTAGAAAGCTTTCTAGATGTAGGAGTGGGAGAAAAAACTGCCATTCATTTGATAAATTCCGTGCTTTTATTACAGGGAGATTATCAATTGTTTTCAACTTTGGATATGTTAATTCTTAATCTATACACCGGAATCTGTGACTTCGTAAAAATGGGCGCTTCTGCCGCATTTATCCGACGGAAAGACCGGGTGGAAACGGTAAGTATGGACAGTCTTCCTGTGGGAGTAGTGTCAGAGATTTCCTGTGAGGATAAGAAAAGACAGTTGGAAGATGGAGATATGGTTGTTTTAGTGAGTGATGGAATTTTAGAATGTATTCCTGAAGTCGGACGGGAAGAAATTTTTAAGAGCCGGTTATTGCACTTAAACATGAATAATTCTCAGGAAATCGCAGATACTATACTTCAACAGGCAATTGTGGATTGTCGGGGGGACATTGTGGATGATATGACAGTTTTGGTTGCCACGTTGTGGACAAAATAGGAAATAGGAAGTGTTGAAGTAAGGGGCAGTGTTTGTTATAATCTAAAAAGGGGAGAATTAAATTATTTATTGGGATTTGTGTATACATAAGAGAGAGAAAGTAGGGAAGATGAATGAAGTTTTGGAGAGACTTGTTAAATAAGCGTTGGGCTGCCTACTCAGTAGGAACATGCTCCGGTGTGTTATTATTTTGGCTGTTAAATCATATTAGCGTCGGTTTTTCGGCGTTATCGTCAATTTATGCCATTGCAAGACCGGTAGTTATGGGAGCAATCATTGCGTATGTTTTAAATCCTTTGGTGGAACTTTGCCAGACGAGGGTTTACAAAAAGATAGCCCACAGACCGAAGATTTCAAGAAATTTAGCGGTATTTACTACATTGATTGTGGTTCTTGCCCTTGTAATTTTGTTGATGGTGGCATTGATACCGCAGATTATCAATAGTATGGTTACCTTTAAGAACAATTTTAGTGAGTATGCAACTTCTTTTGAAAATTGGATTGATAAAATTGTTTCGAATAAACACGGGGTAGGGGCATTATTTAAAAATTCCGATATGACATGGAAAGAACAATTGAGTGAATTGTTAAACAAGGCATCCTCACAGCTTGTAAATGCAGAAAATGTTAATAGCATTATCGGTACATCTTACAGCGTAGGAAAAGGTTTTGGAAATTTTGCCATTGCCTGCATTTTAGCTATTTATTTTCTATTGGATGCACCTAGAATTTTTGAACTTACCAAAAAATTTGTGCATGTATGCACCACAGAGAAGAAATACAAAGAAATTGCTGAGTTTGGAAGCAGATGTAATAAAATTTTAGTCCGCTTTATTGTATGTGATATTATCGAGGGAATTATTGTTGGATTAGTGAATTTTGTTTTCATGGTGATATTCCGAATGGATTATGCGGTGATGATTTCCGTTGTTGTAGGTATCACAAACACGGCACCGACTTTTGGACCGATAGTGGGAGCTGTTATCGGAGCATTGATTTTAGTATTGGTAAATCCATTATGGGCAGCATGGTTCTTAATATTTACCATTATTCTTCAGACAGTGGATGGTTATATCATTAAACCAAAGTTGTTCGGAGATACCCTTGGTATTTCATCCCTTTTGATTTTGATTGCCATTGTTGTGGGTGGAAGAATGTTTGGTGTCGTAGGAATTATACTTGGTATTCCTGTGGCGGCAATTTTTGATTATATTTTTAAAGAGATTATTTGGAAAAAGATGGAGCGGTGGAAAGAGATTCGAGAAAAAAATGCAACCGAAATAGAAGAACATTCAGAAATTGTGGAAGAATAATGAACAACTGGAAAGGTAGTTGGAATGAACCTGGATTTTGACAGACATTGTCCGCAAGGAGCAATTGTCGAAGATTAGGAGGAAATCATGGAATTATGGGATGTTTATGATCAATGTATGCAAAAAACAGAACGCACCCATCCGAGGTGTACCCCGATGAAAGACGGGGATTATCACTTGATAGTTCACGTATATCCTATTAACAGCAAGGGTGAGATTTTAATTCAAAAACGTGCGGAAAGCGTACAGACCAAGCCAAATATCTGGGCTACTACAGGTGGTTCGGTGCTTGCCGGGGAAGATATGTTTTCCGGGGCTTTGCGTGAATTGGAAGAGGAATTAAGTATTAAAGCTGAGGAAAAGGATGTGCGTTTGCTTGGAGTGATGGAGCGACCAAACCGTTTCCGTTCGGTGTGGCTTGTTCGTACAGATGTGGAAATCGACGAGCTTACA
>CADBNB010000184.1 GCA_902795895.1 uncultured Lachnospiraceae bacterium
AGGATGCGCAGACCGCGGAGATGGAGTTAATTGCTGCGCAATACCGCGGTCGCGCTAGAGTTTTGCAAGCAAAACTCTTTGTTCTTGCACGCGATTGTTATGCTTTCTCATCTACATTCATGCCCAAAATCAGGCTTTTATCAATGGTTTTCTGGGCTGAAACGTATGGGTTGTCGCTTGCATAGGTAATGGAGCCTGTTTCTTCTAACTCTTCGCTTATCTGCTCCTGCATTGCTGCCAGTAGCGAGGTTTCTAATGTGTTTTCTTCCTCATCTTTGTCCTCACGAATGCCGGAAGCAGTTGGAGTATCTCTGGACACTTTTTTTACTTTGGACACTTTTTTCTTTTGGTAAGTTGGATAAAGGGCGGAAATTGCACCGCTGGTATCTAATCCTGCAATCATGGTGACACCTTCTTTCTCATAAATCTACTTATATTATACTTTGATTTACAAATAATTACAATAAAAGTGTTTTCCGTAGTCTAATCAGAAGGTATGCTTGCATACAAGCAATTCCGTTTGGTTGTTATGGAATTCTTCTATTGTGAAGTTTTCAAAAGCATGATAACATAAAGATGTTGGTTAAATACTGATTAGTACTTCCATGTTTAATGAAAACAGAAGTTACATTAAAGAATATGGAAAACAGTGATATTTAACATGGGAAGGAGAACATAATGACAAGAATTTTAATGAGAGCAGGAATGTCTCCAATTAAAAAATATTCTGTGGCAGAAATTCTTCATAATGATATGATAGGAAAAAATATGGGAAATATGTTATTTCCATATGCTATTATGAGTAATTTGATGACAGATGATGTTAAAATAGATACAAGACTATTTTTTTATACATTAAGTAAGAAAAAAATTGAAAAAATAAATCGAACCTATGATTTTTTTTTAATTCCACTTGCCAATGCTTTTCGAATTCCCTTTGTGGACGAATTAAATCAGTTGGCTGCTTTTGTTGAACAACTCACCATTCCGGCAATTGTTATAGGTGTGGGAGTGCAAAAAAAAGCGGAGGATGCCATGAACATTCCTGAATTATGTCAGTCGGTGAAAAGGTTTATGGATGCTGTACTTTCCCATTCTTCTATTGTTGGAGTTAGGGGAGAAAATACAGCAAAGTATTTGGAGTTGTTAGGATATGAAAGAGAAAAGGATTTTACCATTATTGGATGCCCGTCCATGTATCTTTATGGGGATACACTACCGGATAATCATTATTCCGGATTAAATAAGAAATCTAAAATAAGCATCAATTCAAAAGTACAATTAAGAGAACCACTTCATGAGATTTTGTATCGTACAAAATGTCAGTTTGAGGATTGTTGTTATGTTCCTCAGGTTTTGGATGAAATCAATCATATGTATTTTGGAAAAGATACCGTCAAAAATTTGACGAAAAAGATTTCGAAATATTTTCCTATGAAATTTGGTAATGAAAAAGAAGATCAATGGGTAGCAAAATCATTTCTTCATCCTCAAGCGTGGCTTGATTATCTGAAAGAAAGAGATTTTTCAGTGGGAAGCAGAATTCATGGAAATATAGCAGCGATTTTGGCAGGAACCCCCTGTCTGGTTATTGTTTCAGATGAGAGAATTAAGGAACTTGTAACTTATCATAATATTCCTCATTGTTACTTGAAAAAACTAAAAGCTGAGGATAATTTGATGGAAATAGTGGAGAACCAAGATTTTAATAGCATATATGAAGGACATAAAGAACGGTTTGAACATTATTTGGATTTTTTGCACCAAAATGGATTAAACACTGTATTTGATGTGCCAAAGGAACAATCAGAAAATGCCAAGCTTAAGCTTAGAACCTACGATAAAAAGGTTGAGCTATTGCCTAGAGATTGCGTAGGAACACTTGAAAAAGTAAAACGCTTTATTATAGGGAAAAAATGGTATCGAATGATGATGCGAGGTTGGCACAAAGTGAAAATTAGATGAACATTTGATATGTAAGGAGGAGTCTTATGTTTGTAAAAGGTGAGTATGTAAGCATAACAGATATGATTAGTGATACTCTGGAAGGATATGAAAAGACCCAGGAAAGTATGCATGAGATAGAAAACATAGCAAAACAGAGTAAAATGCTGGCGAACAATGCAGCCAGAGAATTTGGAAGGCTTGAAATGGCAGGAAATGTTCAGATTATTACACAGCAGATTAAAAGTTTTGCAAAATCCAGTATGGAGATTAACGAAAGAAACAAAGAACACGTAGAAGAATTGGTACATAACATCAATCACATGGTTGGTGTAAGAACTGCAGATGTTGCGTCGGATCTGATTGAAAAAATCGAGAGAAGTTTGTTTGAGCGTAAAAGTAATGTTGAGGCGTGGGCCAGTTTTGAAGTGTTTAAAGATTATGCTAAAGATCCATCGGAGGAAAATTGCAGAAAAATTGCAAAGACTTTGAAAAATCTTCATCGCATTTACGGATTGTACTATGATATCTTTTTTGCAGATAAGGCAGGTATTGTAAAGGCAGCAGCTGTCCGCGAGGAGTCAAATGGGCGCGATATCAGCAATACAGAGTGGTTTAAAGAGACGAAAAACAGCGAGGATGCCATTGTTACAGATATGCATGTTTCAGAAGCGGTTCATGAATACGTTGTTTCTTATAGTATAAGAATTTTGGATGATGACGGTAAATTCATCGGAGTATTGACTACAAGATTTGACTGGAATCATATTTTGAAACTGATTGATGATACAAAAATCAGCGGGCATGGTGAGATTTATCTTATTAATAAAGATGGACTTGTGATTGCAGCAAGAGAAAGAGAGCTTATTTTCCATAAAAATATGTTGTTGGAGTGTCAGGGAGCGCAGACCATTCTTGCTAATGAGATGGATAAGCTTTATGGATATGCCATTGAAGTAAACGAACAGGAACAGTTAACAAGGGTACTTGGTTATGCAAAATCTCAAGGATATTTGAAATACCAGGGTATGCAGTGGGCTGTGTTGGCGTTAGAGAATATTAAAGAAGTCTGAGCATAACTATTTAGGTACGGAATAGTTTTGCTTGACAAAATATGTGCCAAAACATACACTGTTATGGACATGAACTTAAATAGGAGGCTGTCATGGAAGAACAAAAGTATATGTTTTTATCAGAGGAAGATAGCAAAGTGATAGATCAGCAGATACCACCGGAAGAGATTGTGTATGATATTGCGGATTTATTTAAGGTGTTTAGTGACATGACGAGAGTCAAGATTTTGTATGCATTGTCCTCTGGAGAATTGTGTGTATATGATATTTCGGCGGTATTAGAGATGAGTCAGTCTGCCATTTCTCATCAGCTTCGTGTATTGAAACAGGCGAAACTTGTGAAATACAGAAGAGAAGGAAAAATTGTGTTTTATTCATTGGCAGACAGCCATATTCATACCATATTAAATCAGGGATTGGAACATGTGCAAGAGTAAGAAGATAATGCAGATTGAACATAAGTTTCTTACAAAAAGAGCAGGAGAATTGTTTGATCGAATGAGTGGATTTTCAAAGAATAATCCGGCATCCGAGTATCAGTTGGAGGACAAAGAAGTCGTCCATGCCAAAGTGGTTGAAAAGATTGAGATACAGGCAATGGTAAAAGAAGTTTCTTCCTTTACTTTGGAAGAAAACTTTATGATGATTGACGGAAAATGTATTCATTACAATCTTCCACTTCGAGAATACAGTGACCGTGTGAAAGGTCTCTATATTTTTCTGGTCAGTGAAAAGACCGTTGCTGATGACAGTCAGGAGACGATAGAACAGCTCTATACCCACATTTGGCAAAATGCCTATCTGGATGCAGCAAGAGAATGGTTAAAGGACTGGCTACAAAAAGAAATCGGATGGTATGTTTCGGATTGTATTTCGCCGGGATTTTATGGTATACCTATTAAGTGTATGTCAGATTTATATGATTTGGTAGAAGGAAAAAA
>CADBNB010000185.1 GCA_902795895.1 uncultured Lachnospiraceae bacterium
ACACACCGTGTACGCACTGCGGGAATGTCGTTATCCAAGAAAAATCTATCTCAAAATTCTTGTATAAAAAGACTCCGAGAGAACATTTTAGAGATAGGGAGTGAATAAGATGGGGAGCATTCGAAAAAAAATATTGATTTGTGCTACTGTTGTATCAATGACAATAGCATTTGTTGCGGTTAAAAATACTTTATTTACAGAGGCAGAAAATATGCAGTTTAAGAAAGGTAATTTGACGGTTACTGTGCCAAAACAGCTTGTGATTGCAGATGTGGATACATACCTAAACATCAGATTTCAACCAAGTGTTAATTCAGCGGTAATTGGAAAGTTAAAAAAAGGAGATGCCGTGAAGAAGACGGACAGCGTTGGTGATTGGACAAAAATTGATGTGAACGGACAGGAAGGTTATGTATACAGCAAATATCTTCTTAGTGGAAATGCAACCAAAAAATACATAAAAAAGAATTTTAAAAATTATGATATTAGTGCAATTCAGGTTATGGATGCATTTTCACCTATATATAGTGATAAGAAGGCAGCTATTGATAATACTGCATGTTATACAATGACTGGAGCGATGAAGAAAAACGCAAAGGTTTATTTTACAAAATCAACAAAGAAAACCATTGTAAATGAATATGATTTGGTGGAAGAAACAGCGGTTTCTGTATCGGGATTGCGTTTACGTAAGCAACCAAATGTAGATTCCGATATCAAAACAGTGTTAGCAAAAGGAACCATTGTAAAACGCATCTCCCAGACAAATCATAAATGGGTAAAGGTTCAAGTTGGTGGGAAAAAAGGATATGTTTATGGTGAATATCTTTCAAATATTCTTGTAAAAGTTAATAAAAGCAATATTAAGGAGCAACTCTATAAAGATGATATCGTGGAAGTTGTTAATGTTGAGAAAAACTGGATCACAGTAAAAAGAGACGGTGTAAGTTGTTTTGTAAAAAGAAAAACATGTGATGTGAAAGCGTCAAACCTTGAAACTGAGGAACAGACAAAAGTATCAGGTTTTATGGAAAATAATGTGACTTGTCTTGTGAATCGTGTGGGAAAAGAAGTTACATTGGTAGATTTGACAGACGGAACAAAGGGATATATTCAATCATCATTGATAGAGGCAAATGTTGTAAGTTCGAATATTGAACTTGATCAGGCGATAATCGCAAAAGAGAAGAAAAAAATGGAAGAAGCAAAAGCTAAAGTTACATTAAATACATCAAATGAAAATGTATCTCAACTGAGAAAAGAATTGGTTGATTATGCACTTACTTTTGTTGGAAATCCTTATGTTTGGGGTGGAACAAGCCTTACAAAAGGAGCAGATTGTTCTGGTTTTACACAGCAGATTTTCAAAAAATATGGTGTGACCCTTAATCGTTGTTCTTATCAGCAGGCAGAAAATGGTACAGAAATTTCCTTTGAGCAATTGCGAGCTGGAGATTTATTGTTCTATTTTGATGAAGAATTACAAAGAATTGGACATGTTGCTATTTATATGGGGGATGGAAAGATTGTTCATGCGAAGTCAAAAGCAGATGGTATCACGACTGGAAGTTGGAACTATCGAACACCATATAAGGCAGTAAATGTGATTGGAGATTAAAAAGACTACAAGAAAATATGAAAGAAAAAAGGCTGAACATAAATGATATGAAATCATTTGTGTCAGCCTTTTTCTACGCTTGATCAGTTACTCAAAGCAATGCTTTATGTAAACAATAAGGTTATATCAAATTACAACTTTGTAACGTTTGTTGCCTGTGGACCTTTTTCTCCATCGATTACATCAAACTCAACGCTGTCGCCATCTTCTAATACTTTGAACCCTTCCATGTTAAGAGCTGAAAAATGAACGAATACATCTTTTCCATCAGCGTTTGAAATAAAACCAAATCCCTTCTTCGCGTTAAACCACTTTACTGTTCCTTTCATAGCATAAAGCCTCCTACTTAATTATTTATTTCGTGCTTTCATTATTACTCCCCATCATTCTATGAAATACATAGCACAAAATTTTGTAATAAATTTATCACACATAGTTGTAATTTATCATATTTTTAAAGAAAAGTCAAATTATGTGAAAAAAATATGGCAAAAATGTGAAAAAGTGATTAAAATAATCACGAAAACTTGTGAAAAAATTACAATTTTTCAAAATGCGAAGTTTTGAAAGCGTTGGTAAAAAGTTGGAGTTATGATTAGAGACAAACTCACGTATATTCGAAAAATGCAGGAAAAATAGTTGATGTTGAACTTGGGAAAGAGATTTTCGAATGACAGCGTAGCGTAACTGTGGTATAATCAAACTTGAAAGTGTTGCCTGTAGAGATGAATTTTTGCGGATTGCAAATACGGGCAGCTATTTTTTAGTAATATATAGAGAACATAATGATTGCAATCGTATGAAATGTGTTGCAACCGAGAAGTAAGAAAATTAAAGTGGGCATGCCCACTTTATTCTATGATATTGATTGAAAAAATAAAATTAGTAGGAGAGTGTGGAATGGCAAATAAAACCGTAACAACATGGGATTGGAGTAAAGCGCCCGCGTATGAATTAGTGAAAAGTGAAGAATTGAAAGATTTAAATAGTCAGGGTTATGTATTAAAGCATAAAAAAACAGGGGCTAGAATTGCTCTTATTAGCAATGAAGATGATAATAAAGTATTTTCTATTGGTTTCCGTACACCACCGGAAGATTCTACAGGAGTGGCACATATTGTGGAGCATACCGTGTTATGTGGCTCAAAGGAATTTCCGTCAAAGGATCCTTTTGTTGAATTAGTTAAGGGATCTTTAAATACGTTTTTAAATGCAATGACATTTCCGGACAAAACCATTTATCCGGTTGCCAGTTGTAATGACAAAGATTTTCAGAATTTGATGCATGTATATCTGGATGCAGTATTTTATCCTAATATCTATAAAGAAGAAAAGATTTTCAAACAGGAAGGCTGGCATTATGAGCTAGAGTCCGTTGAGGATGAAATAAAGTACAACGGCGTTGTTTACAATGAGATGAAAGGTGCATTTTCTTCTCCGGAACAGCAGCTTGCCCGCCTTGTGCAAAATTCGCTGTTCCCTGATACAGCTTATGGAGTGGAGTCCGGTGGAGATCCAAAGAAAATTCCTGATTTGACCTATGAGGCATATTTGGATTTTCATAAGAAGTATTATCATCCAAGCAATAGTTATATTTACCTTTATGGTGATATGGATATGATTGAAAAATTAAACTGGATGGATGAACATTATTTAAAAGATTTTTCGTATGCACCGGTAGATTCTGAAATTAAAATGCAAAAACCGTTTTCTGAGACTCGATTTGTTACAGATAAATATTCTTTAACAGAGGGCGAGCCTTTGGAAAATCAGACATACATCAGCTACAATACTGTCATTGATACTTCATTGAACAAAGAGTTATATGTGGCATTTCAGATTTTAGAGTATATTTTGATTGATACACCGGGGGCACCATTAAAGCAGGCATTTTTAGATGCAGGAATTGGTGATGATGTATTTAGTTCTTATGATAATGGAATTTTACAACCGGTAATGTCTATTATTACAAAAGATGCAGATGCATCCCAGAAGGATGAGTTTGTAAAAGTATACAAAGAGGCTCTTAAGAAGCTGGTAGATGAAGGAATTGATCATGATACCTTAAAGGCTGCCATCAATTACTTTGAATTTAAGTATAGAGAAGCAGATTTTGGTTCTTATCCAAAGGGACTTATGTATGGTATTCAGATGCTTGACAGCTGGCTTTACAGCGATGAGGTAATCTTTACACATATTTGTGCAAATGATACCTTCGCTTACTTAAAAGAGCAGATTGATAAAAATTATTTCGAAGCATTAAAAAAAAAATATATGTTAAATA
>CADBNB010000186.1 GCA_902795895.1 uncultured Lachnospiraceae bacterium
AGTTGTGTTTAAAACGTGAAAAAAATGTGAAGTAACATGCTACCTCACATTTTCCTCAACAAATTTTTCAGTTTTATTCATAACATCCTGCAAAATCACAATATTTTCCTGTATCCTAGAAGTTTCCAAAGAATGATTACACTTTGGATAAGAAAAGAGGGGAATCTTTTGCTCCGACGCAATTTCTTTCACCTTCGCCACATCAGACCAGGGATCCTCATCCCCAATAAAGGAAATCACATCCTTTGACATAAAAGAAAAGGTATCCTCAAGCGGTGTATACCAAATCTGACCTGCCTTAATATCAAAGTCATGAACATATTTTGCCAACGCAACCGTTCCAATACTCTTTCCTACAAATACAATCTCTTTATAATTTGAAAAATCAATATCCGAAAGTTGCTCTTTTGCCTGTGAAAAAGCAATCTCAGCAGCTTTTCTAATCATATCTTTGTCACCCATGATTTTTCCCGGCATATCATGAAAAGAAACAGAAAACACTTCAAATCCCTTTTCCATCAGCAATTTTGCTCCATAATACAAAAGTGGCTTGTCCTTGTGATAGCCTATTCCCGGAAAAATAACAACCAATTTCTCACTCATATGTCTCCTCCAACTTACTCTCACCAAACCGTATCAAATCCTCATGTGGATTGGTTCTTGCCAATCCTATTTCCATCACCGTAGCTTCCATAGGCACAAAATACTGTTGCATAGTCTCAAATGCCTTCACCATTTCTTCCTTCGCCAGAGTCTTTCCAATGGTAATATGCGGCAACCAGGAATATGGTCGGTAATACTTGCTTTTCCTTATATTGGGCACCTGCTCCAATATCTCGTTCACATCTTCCACTAACCCTTGCAAGTACTCATTTAGTACCGGAGTCACATACAAAACATAAGGCAATAACTGTCCCATGGACATAATTCGTATCTTTCCACTGGTAAACTTCTTCTGAAACTGGTGAAAAGCCGAAATCGCATCCTCCAATTGATTAGTTTCAAACGCCCCTATCGTCATATGTGGTGGCACCTGATGTTCCATCATAAACATATTTCCACTTGCCTTTGCCACACGTTCTATCAGCTTTTGCAAGGTTTTATATGTCTTTTCATCAAAATATACAGAAATCAAATACATGAGTCACACCTTATCTTTCCTTTTTATGAACTCCACTATTTTGACAGTTGCATCACTCCAAAAATTACGGCACATCCAACAAATACACTCAAAAAGATATACAGAAAAGCAAGCCCTAGATGCTCTAACTTTAACAAATCTGTTGTTTCCAAAGCAAAGGTAGAAAATGTAGTAAAGCCGCCACAAAATCCAACCTTCAAAAACAATACCCATTTCTCATCAATTTTGGTATGTTTGGCTGAATATACAGCAATCATCCCAATCAAAAGACATCCTATCACATTGATAAAAAATGTCTTGATTGGAAACACCGTACTTTCACTCACAGGAATTTTTCCAATCAAATATCGAAGCACTGCCCCTAAAAAACCCCCGGCTCCCACTGCTAAAAGTTTCATTTTGCTCTCCTTCTAAAACTTTTTCTTCAACACAGAAATGGCTGCCGTGTGAAGTATCTCAAAATGTTCCGGTGCCTTTTGTTGTAGCATATTCCAGTGTTCCTCTTCCCATTTCGCCAATTCTTCACCGCTTAAAGAAGCTCCCACACCTCTACATGCCTTCATTCTTCCGTGCCAGCTTTCCCTTGTAAATGCCACATTCACGTCATATTCTTCATGCTCTTCCAATGTAAAACAAGCATCCGCACATTCCGGTATCCAGATTGGATGACGAGTTTCCCCTGCACCGGACCATTTTGGACTATATTTTAAAACAATTTCTTCACTTGCTCCCGCAATGTCATCTTCAAAAGGCAACCATGCCATATAAAGAAGCACTAACTTTCCGTTTGGTTTCAACCATTTAGAAAGCATAGGCATCACCTTTTCATGATCAAAATACCAGAAACATTGACAAGCCGTAATCACATCAAAAGTTTCCTCCGGGAAATCCAAATCTTCTGTTGCTCCCACCTGATAAGTAATGTCCATTCCGGCAGCCTTCGATAATTCCACAGCCTTTGCAATCTGCTCTTTAGAAATATCCGTTCCTGTCCAATCAGCACCATACGAGTACATATTTCTAGGAAGCACTCCGGTTCCCGTTCCCAAATCCAACACCTTTTGTCCCTTGATGCAAAGTCCTCTATTTGCCACTTTTTCGTAAAAAAGGGCAGGATAAATGTCTCTGTACTTTGCGTATTCATTGGATGTTTTTCCCCAATCAAATGCCTTTCCACCGTCAATTCTTTTATCTTTGATTTCCATATTCCGTCATCCTCCTTTTGTCCTCACTAGTATCATATATTTTTCCTCTCCTCAATCACGCAACTATGATTCTTCTTATCTTTACCCTTAGCATCATAGTTTATTCCCACTAGCAAAACTTTATCCGAATACCCTTTCAATGCACCTTGATACCGATTTTCCTTTATCTGCTTAATGGCTGTATCTGCATCCTTGTTATACTTTAGTTCAACAACCATTGCAGGACGATTACATGCATTAGCTCTTGGAATAAACACGAAATCTGCAAAACCTTTTCCAGCAGACATTTCACGCATAATATTGTAATAAGCCGGTGCCGTAAAATACGCCATGGTAAGTACACAACTCAACGAATTTTCATCGTTATATTTTAATACAGAAGTGTAAGTATCATGGGCAAGTTCGATGATTTCTGCTACCTTATCTGCATTTCCATCGATGGTAGCCCATAACAATTCATCACATTTACTAATCACCTTTGCTATGTCTTTCCATTCTCCTGTTTGCAAAGCCGCATCAAAGGAAGATGCTACTTCATAATTAGGAATAAAAGCACATTTTCTGTCCATATCATATCCTAAATATCCCAAATGAATCAATGCAGTAAGTGCTTCATCCTTGGAACCCACCGTAGAAAAATCATTTTGAAACGTAATCGTATTCACGCTTACCTTTCCACCAGAAAGCATAGTCATAATATCATCTTTCAACCCCTCATAATTCATGGTTATAAAGGTATTAATGGACGAGAATGAGGAAGTATTCCGCCAATAAGAATCAAATCTACTTCGTTCTATAGCCATAGTAACCGAATTCGGATTATACATGTGTTTTCCGTCAATTAAATATCCGTTATACCAAGCCTTTGTAGCATCAAAATCCATATTGTACTGTTGGCACAATACTTTTACTTCATCTTCTGTAAACCCATAAAATTCTGTAATCGGATAGGAATCTAACATTGTATACTCATGAAAATTATTCAAAGCAGATTCATCCTTAATCTTCTTAATAGGCAAAATACCAGTAATATAAGCAAGTGCCAAAAACGCTTTTGACTCTTCCGATTTAAACATGGAATGAAGAAATTGCAAATATTTGTGTATCAATTTTTGGTCATCACTATTTCGAATAACACAATCCCATTCATCTATAATAATAACAAAAGGTATTCTTGTTTTTTTATAGATTGTCATCAACGTATAACTGATATTATCCTGATAATCCAATTCCCCATCAAAGACTTCACGGAAATCTTTATAAACATATTCTATAATTTTTTCTACAATATCATCCTTGTGATAATCCCAAAACGCAGAAATATCAAGATGAATTACATTAAATTTATTCAAATACTTCTTATACTCTGCATCTTTCGCAATCTTTGTATCCTTAAAAAGATTTTGCGAATCACTACCTAAACTATAATATGCATCAATCATACCTGCTGCATGGGATTTTCCAAATCTTCTAGCATGGCTGAGAGCAATACAATTACCTTCAGTAGATAATCTCTTATTCAAAAACGCAAGCAAACCTGTCTTATCTATATATACCTGACTATTTTTTGCTCTTGTAAAACTTTCATTATTTGGATTGAAATAAATCCCCATATCAGTAGCTCCTCTCATCTAAAGATTTCTATAATTGCATCATCCTACATTCTAACTTTCTATTCCCATGTTTTCCATACATCGGGCTGATACCCAACCGTAGACTGCTTTCCATTTCTTACAATAGGTGTCTTAATCACCTGCTGGTTTTCAAGAATTTTCTCCAGCTTATCTTCTTGTGCAATATACTGAATTAAAGCCAAAGCATCCTGATCTTTTGCATCCGGATTTAACATATTTTCCAAACCGCCATTAGCATTTGCAACCGATGTAAATTCCCCCTTGCTCATGCCTTTTTCCTTCATATCCACAAATTGAAAAGGAATGCGACGTTCTTTAAAAAAACGTTCTGCCTTCTTTGTTTCTTTACATTTCTTTGTTCCAAAAATCTGTATATTCACTAAAAAAACTCCTTCTGTTAAAAATCCACAAAGCATTGGTCTTGTTATTATATCTATTATATCATTCAAGTCTCATTTTTTCATATATTTCATAATCTTTGGGTTGATTTTTTTCCATAAAAAATTTGGAATCAATAACATCAACACCCAAATATACCCGATACCAAAAACAAATAGCACTCAAATCACAATCCCGTTACAATGATCAATCTCATGCTGAATAATCTGTGCAGTCCAACCGGAATACTTTCCATGCTGCTTTTTAAAATTCTGATCAAGATACTCCACTTCGATTTCCTGATATCTGGTACAGGGCCTTACTCCCTGCAAAGAAAGGCAGCCTTCCTCCGTCTGATATGCTCCGGATTTCTTTGTAATCACCGGATTTATCATTGCAAATTGAAATAGTCCCACTGCCACAACAATAATATTCTTCTTTACACCAATCATATTTGCAGCCATTCCAACACAGTGATCCAAATTTGCCTTCAAAGTATCCAGTAAATCCGTTATAACCTGCTTGTCCGCTTCTTTTGCATCCACCGACTTCTGTGCTAGAAATAAGGGATCACGCATAATTTTCTTTACCATAACATCTATTCCTTTCTATACTGTAAACCGATACTTTCCTTTTCCATGCCCAGTTACAGGTACAATTACCTTGCTATCAACCAGGATTTTAATCAACTCAGATGCTCTTGTTGATTTTAACCCTGTAATCTCTTCAACAATCGTTCTTCCAAAATATTCTTTCTTTTCACATCTTAAAAACAATTCAACTGATTGTTTTACTGTTTTTTCTGAAATTGTATCTGAAAAAGTAAGTAATTTATTTTGAATGTCCGCTTTTGCACTTTCAATGTCCGCTTTTGCACTTTCAATGTCCGCTTCTGCACTTTCAATGTCCGCTTCTGAGAACATTCCACTAATATGCATAGAACGATTATGAAAAATACTGCCGTAGTTCGTGTATTTCCTTCTCCAAATACGTGTATCTGCCATAATCTTGAAACAAAAAAAGCCAAATGATGAATAATTTCATCCATACTCAAACCTTTATAACTAAACTTCTTTACCTCCCGCAGCCTCGTATGACAGTACCGCATCATGCATAAGAAATGCACAACCTAAAACAAATCCCTCAAGTGGATTAATTTCGTAATCATCTCCCGTAATAACACTTACTACCTGCCATAGACTATCAACATGCGAAATATCATGAACTGTTAAAGGCGGAAAATCTTTCCTGATTTTTCCAAAACAACTTATTCCCCCACACACTCGAGGATTATAACCTCATTACCGCTTTTTCAAAACACAAGCACCTAAACTTGCATTCCAGTCATGTTTCTTATATATTCATCGACTTTCTCATCCAATACTCCTTTATGTTTAACTATAAACTCTGACACAAACGGAGGCACCAAATATTGTTTTCCTTCAATTGGAATAACAACATTCTTGAACTCTTCATAATTTACCTCCAAGCAATCTACATAATCGCTTGACATAATAAGTATTGGATTAACCATAATTATAATCACTAAAAAAGTCATTGTAATAAACGTAATTGCTTCAGTAAATTCATTGCATTTATTTCCAATCTCACCATTCATATCCATTATATCAAAAGAACAGTTGTAATAAGAACGACCGTTGGAATGAACATAATTATTTAATCTGTCGCTCATTTTACTCATTGCATTCTGCAAATTGTATTTTTTTATTGTTTTTTGCACA
>CADBNB010000187.1 GCA_902795895.1 uncultured Lachnospiraceae bacterium
CTTCTCATCAAGTCCCTTAAACTGACTTAAATCAAACTCCTCATTTCTTGTTGATAATGCTTTTTCAACACCCTCAAAATCATTTCTTAATAAATTAATGTCTAACATGATTTTCACCTTTCTATCTATATGTTCTATTTTCTAACCATCCAATTACTGAACGGTGACTCATTTATATGTTACGTCTTCGTTTCCTCTGACTAAACTAAAAATTCTCACTATTCCGTTATAACTCATTTTGCCCATTTTTTCAAGTCTTTACTTTAAAAGGATTGCGTAAATTTACTGTAGGAAAATGAGGTAGAAACACCTCGGTGACTTTCAGATTTTTAGATTTTATACTTAGTAGTATTCATCATAAGAAATAGCCTCAAATATTTGAGACTATTTCTTGCTGATTTTGCTTATCTCGGAAAAAAAATTAACATTGAGAGTTATATTTTTTCTTAAGCTTTTTTCTACGGTTTCGATGAACCACTGCACTTTTAAAAGCTTTCATCATTGCAGGAGACAATTCTTCGCAATCCTCATCAAAAACTATAGGTTTTTTCTTAGCCTCATCAATTTCTCTGATTTGCTCTTGAGTAAGTGGTTGACCTTTTTTAATAGAATATGTTTTGGTCATAGTAGAGCCTCCTTTCTACTAATCAATTTTTCTATTCATAATCAATACAATTTAGGAGCTCAAAAAGCTACAAAAAAATAAAAAACTTGCAAAGTCTTCCATAGATGAAGAAAAATCCAAGGGAACAAATCTTCTTTTAGCTCAGCGGTTCCTTCGTGGAATATACTGCATTATAATCACTATACTAAACTATGCCAAAAACGCATTTTTCTATTTGCCGTTTTACAAATATATCTAAAAAAATGCACTTAAAGAGTCTTTTAAAAATTCTCCGTTTTATTTGATATGATATTCGTGTAAGAAAAACAATTCGCAATAAAAGGAGGACTTTACTATGAATTATGATGCAGTGTTACAAAGCATTACTGATACCTGGCTCCCATTCTTTGGTTTTCTAGGAGTCATTATTGCTTTATTTTTGATTTATTCAATTGTAAAACGTAAACAAAAATAAGGAGGAGGATTATATATGCTCCATCTAAGAAAAGTACCATACATTGAACAGATGCAGCAGACCGAATGTGGTCTTTGCTGTATCGCAATGTTATTGCGATACTATAAGAGCAATGAAACATTAAGTCTTATCAGAAATGAATTAACAGTAGGCAGGGACGGACTTCGTTTATCCGACTTGCAAACATATCTTAATAATAGAAATTTTGATACTCATATTTACAGAGTCACCTCAAATCAAATCAGCAGCTTACCATTACCAGCTGTAGCGTATTGGGACAAAAAGCATTTTGTCATTGTAGAGAGTATTAACACCAAACAAGCGATAATCATCGATCCTGCATATGGACGATTGCGTTTATCCATAGAAGAGTTTAACGAAAGCTATTCTGGAATTATGATGACAGCTGAGCCAACAGAGAACTTTCAACCTTATTCCAAGAAAGTGAATCCTTGGAGTCATGTGCTTCAATGTCTAAAAAGCAAAAAGAAATTATTGATTCGAACCTTTGTTATCTCTTTATTGGCATATGGTGTGCAAATGGTTGCACCGTTGCTTATTCAGGTAATTATTGACGGACTCATGTCAAATCAAGCTTCTGTTAATTTAGATATGTGTATCATGTTGGCTATGGGAATCTTTATACTATACGGTATGACTTCCTTTATGCAACAACTAAGTTTGACAAACTTTCAAATTGAGATTGACAAAAGCCTGACAAAGGACACTTTTCATAAACTTGTCAGCTTACCATATTCATACTTTGAAAATCGTTCCAACGGCGATTTGCTATTTCGATTAAGTAGCTTAGATATTATTAGAACTCTGCTATCTGATCATATTATTTCAGGAGTCATCCAAGCAGGATATAGCCTTGCTATTCTAATATATCTCTGTAACAAATCATTGTTACTTGCCGGGATAACCACATCCATTTTCCTCGTTAATGGAATTTTTATTCTATTTATGAGAGAACGTATTATGGAAGCAAACCAAATTCAAGTAGTAGAAAATACCAAACTAGAATCCGTTCAAACAGAAACTATTTACTCTATATTCGGAATCAAAACATCTGGAATTGAAAAAGATATCTGGAACAATTGGAATGACCGCTATGTAAGAAGTCTAAAAGCATACAAGGAAAAAGGAACTATACTAAATATATATTCCACTATCATTTCTTTGCTACAACTAGTCGGACCTTTGATTGTATTACTATTTGGTATTCAACAAAGCTTGATGAATAAAATTACAATCGGAGAAAGCGTTGCCTGCTATTCGCTTGCCGCTTCCTTCATAGGAACAAGTCTTTCCCTGTTCAACCTTTGGAATGACTTTATGATGGCATCCACATACTTAGATCGTATTGTAGATATCACAACGGAACCTAGCGAAGAGAATCCAGAGAATCCAATTCCACTTGCCATAAACGGCAATATTGAGTTTCGAAATGTAAGCTTTGCTTACAGTAAAAAGTCAAATCCAGTAATTGACAATCTAAGCTTCTCTATTCCGAAGGGCAGTAAATTTGCCATTGTTGGTCCATCTGGTTCTGGAAAAAGCACAATAACCAAGTTATTACTTGGTTTATATAAGCCTACAAGCGGAGCGATCTATTATGAAGGAATCAACATTGATGCGTTAGATAAAACAGAATTACGAAAACAAATTGGAATTGTTCCTCAAGATATGACCTTGTTTAACCGATCTATCGGTGAAAATATTGCATTAAATGAGGAAGATTATAACCTTGATGAAGTTATGGAAACCGCAAAAATTGCTCAAATTCATGACGAAATTATGAGCATGCCTATGAATTACAGAACCATTATATCTGATATGGGAGGTAATTTATCTGGAGGACAGCGCCAGCGCATTATCCTAGCCAGAGCCATTAAGAACAAACCACATCTCATGATAATGGATGAAGCTACTAGTTCACTGGACAACGTAAATGAAGCAAAGGTTTCAAAATATTTTAAAGAATGTGGCAGTACTCAGGTAATTATTGCACACCGTATGTCAACTATAATTGATGCTGACACTATCCTTGTGCTAGACAAAGGAAAGAAAGCCGAAATTGGAACACACGAAGAACTAATGAAACAAAACGGTATATATGCTGAACTCTATAAAAGCAGAAGCAGCATACCCGCTTAGTTAAATATACCCTTTCGGACTATTTATGCAGTTTATTATTTTCAAGTTAAAAAAGGAGAATCATTATGTTTTTAAAAAGAGAAAAGAAAAGAGAACACAATTTAAATCACATTGTTGAATTAACCCCATGCGAAGCTGACACAATTATTGCCAGTGGTGTAAGTGCTCTTATGCCTGAGCAAGTTCAGGCTTATGACTTTGGGCGCAACCGTCAGATGCAGTCACTATTAAATAAATTACACGGAAAATAACAGGAGGTTATTAGTAATGCGTCTGAATCATTTAAAACATGTTCCATACATAGAACAAATGAGACAGACAGAATGTGGTCTGTGTTGCGTTGCAATGATCTTGCAATATTATAAAAGCTATGATGGAATTAAAAATATTAGAAAAGATTTGGATGTTGGACGTGATGGTTTAAAGCTTTCCGTACTTTCACAATACTTAAAAAGCAGAGGAATGGACACTAAAATTTTTAAGTGCCCTTCCCACCTTTTATCCAACTTCCAACTTCCAGCTATTCTTTTCTGGAACAAAGAACATTTTGTTGTATTGGAAAAAATAGAAAAAAATACATATTACGTGGTAGACCCTGCCTTTGGAAGACTAAAATTAAAGAAGGAAAAATTTGATGAACATTTTTCTAATATTATTATGGTTTCTACCCCAACAGAAAAATTTGTTCCTCATAAAAAAACATCTCATTTATGGATTGACAGTTTTCGGAACCTTAAAATTAATAAACGAATTGCTTTGGGAATTTTTATTTCTTCTATTATAGGTTACCTCTTTCAGCTGGCAATTCCATTACTTATTGAAAATATTATAGACTCTGCAGAAAGCACCTCTTTCGCTCGTCTATATGGAACTTATTTCCCACTTGTTTTGGTATCCAGCTTGTTTTTTGGCCTTTTTAATTTTTATCGCGGTCAGAAAACGCTGTCTATGGAAGTAGATATTGATAATTATCTAACAAAAGGAGTCTTTCATAAACTGTTACATTTGCCTTACAAATTTTTCGAAAGCCGTTCTAACGGAGATTTACTATTTCGTATGAACTGTTTAACTTCCATCCGTGATTTAATTTCAGAACAAATTTTACAAGGCATTATTCAAATCGGAATGGTCGGTATTATACTATTTTATATGCTAAATAAGTCTGTGCTATTAACCAGTATATCACTTTTGTTCTTATGTGCAAATATATTTTTTATTACCAAAATGAAAGCGAAACTGGCTGAAGTCAATCAATATGCCCTTCGGGCAAATACTTCCATGCAAAGTATCCAAGTAGAAACTGTTTATTCTATGTTCGGTGTAAAAATCGCAGGAATGGAACAAGAAATTCTAAAAAACTGGGACGAAAAATATGAAGAAAGTTTAAAAATGCACAAGAAAAAATGTGTGTTACAAAACATCAATGATACCGTCATCGGCTTGCTTCAATTAGCTGGCCCAGTTGTATTATTAATTGCAGGAATCTATTGTTTTCGACATACCTCTATCTCTGTAGGTGAAATCATCGCAGTGTACAGTTTGTCAGGAACACTATTTTCATCCGCATCCCAACTTTTTTCTATTTGGACAGACTTTACACTGGCTTCTTCCTATTTGGAACGTGTATCTGATATCATGGAAGCAGAGGAAGAAAACGAGCCAAAAGATGCCATGCCATTATCTGTATCCGGAAATATTAATATTGAGCATTTATCTTTTTCATACAATAAACATACCGATATGATCTTAAAAGATATTTCTATGCAAATTAATCCGGGTCAAAAGATAGCAATTGTCGGAACATCCGGCTCTGGAAAAAGCACTCTTTCCAAATTATTGTTAGGACTTTATGAAGCCAATAAAGGAAACATACTTTTTGACCAAATTGATCTGTCACAACTAAATAAACATAATATCCGTCGACAAATTGGTGTTGTTCCTCAGGATATGACCTTGTTTAACAAAACAATCTTCGATAATATTGCAGTAAACAAATCCGATATTTCTTTGGAAGATGTGAAACACGCTGCACAAGTCGCACAGTTAGATAACGAAATTGAGGCAATGCCTATGCAATACGACACCCTGGTATCTGATATGGGTATGAATCTATCTGGTGGACAAAGACAACGTATTGCACTGGCAAGAGCACTCGTCAGCAATCCTAAAATCCTTATCTTGGATGAGGCAACCAGTGCATTAGATTATGTCAACGAACATAAAGTATCTAATTATTTGAAAGAAGCCAATTGCACACGCATTGTAATCGCTCATCGCTTATCTACCATCGTAGATGCAGATAAGATCATCGTTCTAGATGACGGTTGCATCAAGGAATGCGGCACACATGAAGAATTACTCAGTAATCCCAATGGTATTTATCATAAATTGTATGAATGCCAAAATGCACCAGTTGCAGTATAAATATTGTAACATGAAAGGAGGCTATACATATATACAGCCTCCTTTCATGTTACAACCGATTGCAATCCCTTCTGTAAAACTATGTTCTATTTTTCTTCTACAATCAAAGTCTGAACAAAATATCCATCCTTAATCTCCGTCATCTTGCAAATATTTTTATACTTTCTAAGGACTTCATTAACGTTGGAAAGTCCTATTCCATGTCCCTCTCCCTTTGTAGTTGCCCCCTTCTGGTCCATCTTCTCAACAGCCAATCCCTTATCAAGAAAAGAGTTCATAAGAACAATGGTCGTAGAATGAACATCACACACAATATTAAACTTAATTTCTTTCTGTGTGGTCTCAAGAGCCGCCTCAATGGCATTGTCCAGATAAATACCAAGAACACGGGTAGCATCCACATCCCGCATAGCAATCGGCTTCACCTCATCCACAATATCTACAAACACATCTGCCCCCATACTATGAGCATAAATCAATTTAGAAGAAATCAATCCTTTCATAGCCGGATC
>CADBNB010000188.1 GCA_902795895.1 uncultured Lachnospiraceae bacterium
AAGATGATTTCACTCAGTCAGTAGTTCAAACTCTGACTAAGTGAAACATAACAAAAACACCAAACTGATATCTATTCCTTTCATCTATAGAATATTAGATTTCAGTTTGGCGTTTTTTCATTTTCATAATAAACTTCAAAACCTACTTCAACATAACTTCATTATCAACTTCAATACAACTTTAAACAAACTTCTATATCTCCATCTCAATACATCTCCATTTTTCGCCCATTACTTCATAATAAACATCTTCATCTGACGGCAAATCCACAAAACCTACCGCCTGATAACACATGTGTGCCGCAGGATTATTGGCAAATACGCCAAGGGTGATTTTCTTCGCCCCAAGAATATGTATGGCATAGGACTTTGCTAATTGAAGCATGCGCTGTCCGTAACCCATTCCTCTGTATTCCGGATTTACAATCACAAAGCCAAAACGAATGGTATTTTTATCCTGCTTTGTATATCTTAAAATCATATGTCCTACAGGCATATCCCCATCCGTTAACGTAAGTGGATAAAAATTATCCTTCTCCACACAGTCTCCATTTTCTTCTGTGTATTTTTTTATCATCACTTCCGGTGTCAACGGAAAACTTTCCCACCGATCCGCACTCCATTGACGAAATGTGTATTCATCTTTGCACCAGATAACAATGTGTTTTGCATCCATGGCTTTAAATGGACGTAATCGCAAATTTTCCATTCCTAGCATTTTCCACATCACTTCATAAATCTGTATCACACCGTTGCCACATTCCCAAGTTTCGTGGCATTTTGTCTGATATCCAAGCCTTTCATACAATCTGCAAGCCGGTAGGGAAGCATCTATCTCCACCCTTGCGTATCTTTTTCCCACTTCCTTTTCCAGTTCATGCATAATCTTGGTTCCATAGCCTTTTCTTTGAAACTGTGGGTGTACATACACCCTATTGATATGATTACCATTTACTGTTCCTGTGGCTATTAAAATCCCCCGCTCATTTTCCAATACATAAAGATTTCCCTCAACAATATCTTTTTGAATATTTTCCTTGCTATGTAAAACCAAGAACATATCAATGATTTCCTGCAAATAATATTGAGGATACGTTTCTTCAATGGATATTTTTACAAGTTCGTAAATTTCTGTTAAGTCTTTTTGTGTTCCTTTTCTGTAGTTCATATAATCTCTCCCTTCAATTTAAAAGAAAAAACCACCAAACACGCTACATACACATGCTTGATGGTTTTATGAAAGTTTCTATTTTCTGTTATCTGATACAGTTCATCTTTTTACTGTTCATCGCCTGACCAATCATTAAAAATTTCTGTATCAACAAATACGATAACACCTTGCAACATTCATTCCATCAAACATTAAGCCCTGCGTCAAGACGACGGGACTTACATTATTTACATGATGGACTGAATGATGAAATCTGTTCTGCATAGTGTTATCTCCTATCTATAAATCGATTTAATGGTTTAATATTACTCTTTCATCTTTTAATTGTCAATATGTATTAAAATCCCAAATTGTCATTTACTAAAATCACATGTATTCGGTCTGTATGACGAGAATATCTGGTAATCAAGAACTGACAACAAATGGTATCCGGCGATTTACAGTTAAAGCAGGCACCTGTTTTTGCACATGGAGTAGACAATCCAAAACGCTGTGCATTAATTGGTGCTGCAACATTTCTTGCTCGTTTCATGGCGGCATCTACATCGGAGCATACTTTATTCATTCCCACAATAAACAACACTTTCTTTGGTCCTTGGGCAATGGCTGATACACGATTGGAGTTTCCATCAATATTTACAAGCACTCCGTCGTCTGTCATGGCATTTGTTCCCGATAAAAAGAAATCTGCGTCATAGGCTTTTAACATTGCCTCACGTCCATCTTCATAAGCATCTCGGTCAATAAAGTCGTAATCGCCCTCTTTTAATGCCTGTACCAATCCAATTTCTCTCGCACTAGTGGCTCCACCCATGGAAATCATACTCTTTTCCGGTATCAAATCCAATGCGATTTTTAAAGCTTCTTCTTTGCTTGCTGCGTAATATCCGGTCATATTTCTTGACTCTAAACCTTTGATTACCTTTTGTGCCAATAATTCATTTCGTTTCATTATTATTTCGTTCATGGTGAACTCCTTTCCATTTTCTTACTACATCAATTTACCTCTGGGATTTGTCAAATGCCTTTCTCTAATTTCAATTATCTTCATATTACCTCCTATTCTCATTTCCGAAACTTCTTGTAATCCTTTGCCCACTTTGAAATCTGTTTCTTCTTTGCATAATTTTTCACATTTTCATTTCCAAGGTTTTGGTATAATTCCAAACGTTCCATTGATAACTCTCCTCTTTCAATGGCAGCCTTTACCGCACATCCCGGTTCCGTTTCATGTCTACAATCACTAAATCTGCATTGGCTTGCCAGTTCCACGATATCAGAAAAAGTATCCTCAATGCCGGAATCCACATTTGCCATTCCTACTTCACGCATACCGGGAGTATCTATGATACACACGCCATTTTCTAATGTAATCATCTGTCTGTGGGTGGTGGTATGTCTTCCTTTTCCGTCATCTTCTCTGATTCCTGCGGTTTTCATGGTTTCCTCACCGGTAATGGCATTGATGAGTGTTGATTTTCCAACCCCTGAGGAGCCCAAAAGACAAATGGTCTTTCCCGGTTTAAAATACTCCTTAAGTTCCTCCAGTCCTATTCCATACAAAGCCGACACATCATGGACTTTCACTTTATCCGATAAAGACTCCACTTCCCTTACATATCTTCCCACATTGCTACAAAGGTCCGATTTGGTAAGAACAACTACCGGCATAGCACCGCCCTGCAGAGCAATGCTTACATATCTTGCAATTCGGTTAAAACTGTAATCTTCATTCAGGGATGTTACGATAAAGCAGTCATCCACATTGGAAACCATGTACTGCATCACCCCTGTTTTTGCCTGATCCGGTCGTTGCAGGAAACTGGTTCGCTCGCAAACGGAGAGAATCACCGAATCTCCATCCCGGTTATACCAAAATGTCACATAATCGCCCACCACAGGAAGTTTCTCCACATCTTCTTCATAGAAAGTTCCCTTAAGTTTCGCTGGAATTTCCTGCTCCCAAAATCGTATGATAAAGGTATTTTTTCTGACTTCCGATATTCTTCCCAATTTTTCTTTGTGAAGCCACTGACAAGATAGGGTTAAGGGTTTGTAATAAGGAAATTCCTTTGTAAATTCACTAATTTCTTTTTCATCCTCACATGCTTCAAAAACCGGCGACTCATAGAAATATCCATGAATTTCATCAAATCCATCATTTAACGGATACGCCAGAAAGGCATCAAAATTTCCACCTTCCGGATGAATGATTCCAAAATGGTCACAGGTGGTAAAGCCATGCTTTGGATAATACGCCGGTTCGCCACAAATCACAATTCCCTTGTAACCTGCTTCTTTTGCCAGTGCTAAGGTTTCCTCCAAAAGTTTTGCGCCAATTCCCATACTGAAACACGTAGGTTCCACTGCCAACGGACCAAAGGTAAGCACCTCATACTCCTTATCTCCATCTACTACCTTCGCCTTTGAATAAAAAATGGCACCTACAATCTTTCCGTTCCATTCCGCCACCCGGCTCAATTCCGGCAAATATTCCTTAACATTCCGCATCTTGTGTACCAGTAAATGTTCATTGCATCCCGGTCCATGAATGTTCCAAAACGCACGCATAGTCATTAGTTCTGTATCGTAAAAATCTTTTTCTGTTTCTTTTCTAATTATTATATTTTTCAATGTTTTCGTCTCCTTTTGTTCGTTTGATTTTTAATTTCCATGTTCTAAACGATATGAAGACCTCACTGAGAATCGTTGCCTGAATTGGCAGGATAAAGAATTTTGTTTTAAAACAAAGAAACCGCGACAAATATGCCACGGTCACAAATTCAATTTATCATCACCTTTTTAAATTAAAAGGCACAAACCGAGGTCATCATACCATATTCACTTACAATCTCCATATTCATAACTAGCATTCTCATATAGCAATACCTCGCTTCCTCTAAAAATTATGTGTACAGTATAACACAAAACATTTCTTGGTGTCAAATATTTCATCAACC
>CADBNB010000189.1 GCA_902795895.1 uncultured Lachnospiraceae bacterium
CGGTAGTGTTATGTCACAATATAAGCAGGTAGGCAACGCTGTTCCGGTTAATTTAGCTTATGAGGTTGCAAGGAAAATACATGAAGCATTGGAGGAAGTAAGTTGATGGAGTGGAAATTAAGTTTTATTTCGAAAGAAGATTTTACAGAGCATGTTAAGGCTACAATTGAAAAGTATGGAGAAAAATTGGAATCTTTTGATGTGAAGAGATTCAACAAAAATATAATTGATCCCATTAAATTAATATTTGATAAGACTGTTTATCGTTCTACGTGGGATCAGATAGTAAGCAATGAAATATTTAGACAAAGGGATAAGTCTAATAATAATGATATAGGATATTTCCATCAAAGAATATTTCAATATATTGCTAATTGTCATGTTCCGGACAACGGAAAAGAAGGTGGATGGGATGTGATTTACACAAATGCGGAAGGAGTAACACTTCCCGATGGAGACGTGGTTCATAATGTTTATGTAGAGATGAAGAATAAGCACAATACAATGAATTCCGCTTCTGCAGGTAAAACATACATAAAAATGCAAAATCAATTGTTAAAAGACGATGATTGTGCTTGTTTTTTGGTGGAAGCAATAGCTCAGAAATCTCAGAATATAAAATGGGAAACCACTGTTGATAAGAACAAAGTTTCTCATAGACGAATAAGAAGAGTTAGTTTGGATCAATTCTACGCATTGGTAACGGGGGAAGAGGATGCATTTTATCAAATGTGTATGGTTCTACCAGAGATTATTGAAGAGGTTGTAAATAGTGGTGAAGGAATTAACGTTCCAGAGGATACTGTTTTAGAGGAACTTAAAAATATTGCTGGTCAGATTGGAGAAAAATCAGAAGCTATTGCGATGGCGATGGCTGTGTACATGCTTGGATTTAGTACATACAATGGATTTAGAGGGTATTTGAAAGACGAGAATGATCAAGATGATGCAATGTTGAAGAGATTGTATGAGTACGCGAAAATGATTGGCGAAAAAAAGTAAAAAAGATAGCGTGACGCCATGGCATTTGAATGCCTTGAAAAATGGGGCTTTAGAGAAAATGATGTGTATATATATATTACTTGTTATAAATAGTGTGGCGTGACATGGAGAGAAAATGCGTAGAGTTGTAGAAAGTTTGAAAAAATACGGACCAATGTTATCGGGAAATTTAGCTGTAATATTGGAAAGAGAGTATTCAATAAGTAATGAAACAGCTAGGAAGGCTATTTCTAGATCAAGGACACCTGTACAAAAATTAAAGGTTTTTCCGTTTAATAAAAATCAAGTTTATGTGTATTTAGAGGAACAGTTTAACACTCAGCGGTATAGGGAAAGATTGTATGAAGCATTAAAAAAGGAAGCATTAGCTGTAGCAGTTATTTTGTATTCATTAGAAAATAATAATTATATAATGAAAAAAAGCATGCTTCCAATTTATTCAAAATCACCAATCGAAAATACTAAAGGGCATCGAAATTTTGACAGAGTTATTTCAGATTTAATAAATCAAGGTGTAATGTTTGAAGTTGATGACGAGTATTATGCTATTTCTCCGACGTATTGTGGTAAAGAGTATAATTTGACGTATTCTAGAAGTGGGGAACAAATTTTAAAGATAGTTGCGCAAGACTTTGTTTCGTGGGCAACTAAATTGAATATTATGGCTTATAATTCAGTCCGCATTTTTCCGGATGAAGCGACGTTCGCACATTTTAGGTGGTTTGCAACGGCACCCTCATATGTGACTCCATTATACGATTTAGTAAAGATGAAACCTGGTTTTGTAGTAGTTGATGTCATATTGAAGTCAAAAGCTTCTATTCAAGATGTATCTTTTTTTGTTGAGAAGATTAAGATAATTCGTAATTTTAAAGGAGTACCAGCTTTTGTTCCGGTACTTCTTGTCAATGGCGTAAATAGTGAAACGTTGCAATACTTAAAAGAAAACAAAGTTGTGATAGGTGTATTATCAAACTTATTTGATAAAAAATATGTAGAAACACTAATGAATATGTATAATGTTCTGCGAAATGCAACTGCAGTTATTTTGAAAGAACCTCAGAAACTTGAAGAATTGATTAGAGAAATTGCTAAGAATGAAGGCAAATTTAATAATGCAATGGGAGATCTTTTTGAATGCATGGTAGGTCTTTTTTACAATAAACTTGGATCACGTTATGTCGAATTGAATAAGCAAGTTTCCAATGGAAAAGGGGGGAAATATGAAATTGATGTTTTAGTTGAACGAGAAGGAAAAATTTTAATTGTTGAATGTAAAGCTTACAGAGGAAAAGTAGATAAAGAATACATTGAAAAATGGTTGTCTTCCAGAATACCAGTTTTTAGGAAATTTATTGAACAGATATATCCTGGAAGAAAAATAGAGTTTTCGATATGGTCCCTGGGTGGATTTGACAAAAATGCATTGGAATTATTAGATAAGCATAAGAGCACGGTAAAAAAATATGAACTCTCATATTTAAGTAAGAAAGAAATATATAGTTATGCACAAGAATGTAATGACAAATTATTCTGTGAACAGATTAACAAACATTTTAAGGAATATGGAGAAA
>CADBNB010000190.1 GCA_902795895.1 uncultured Lachnospiraceae bacterium
ATGTAAAGAAACACTTTGGACGGATATTGTTTTCAATTCTATTTTTTTCGCATAAGATGATACCAAAAGGCGGATGTTTAGAGAATATTATGCGTATTTGTGAGCTTAGAAAAAAAGAAGTAATAAATTTGTGCAATGGAAGTCGGATTGGATTTGTGGTAGATTTGGAATTTGACTTAAAACGAGGTTGCATTGAGGCGATTATTGTGCCGGGACCTTGCAAATGTTTTGGTATTTTAGGGCATGAAAAAGAATATGTGATACCCTATGGATGCATAAAAAATATTGGACCGGATGTAATATTGGTGGAAATTTGTGAGGAAGAATGTTTGAAAAAAGCCAGGTTTTGTTAATAAAGGTTTTTGGTTTTGCGTTGACTAGTTTGAAGAGTTTTCATATAATGATTATAGAAGATGAGAGAACAAAATGATTTTGTATGAAAGTTTTGTTCAGGATAATGAAAAGTGATGTAACAGCAGGCTATGACAGAAAGTATGAGGAAATAAAATGAAGTGTCCGTTTTGTGGAAAAGAAAATACCAGAGTTATTGATTCAAGACCATCCGACGATGATAGCTCTATTCGCAGACGTCGTCAGTGTGATGGATGTATGAAGCGATTTACCACATATGAAAATGTGGAAGTGCTTCCGGTTGTAGTGATAAAAAAAGATCAGACGAGAGAACCATATGACAGGGTGAAATTAAGAGAGGGAATATTCCGCTCTTGTATTAAGAGACCTGTTTCTATGGAGCAACAGGATAATATTCTTGATAAGATTGAAAATACCATTTTTGAACGTGAGAGTAAAGAAATTCCTACCGTTGAAATCGGGGAAATGGTATTGGAGCAGTTAAGAGATTTAGATGCGGTTGCGTATATTCGTTTTGCATCTGTATATCGCGATTTTGCGGATATGGAAGGATTTAAGCGTGAAATAGAACATCTGCAAAATAAGAATAAGAAAAAATAAAATCTTAAAAAATTAAAAAGATTTTGTGTACGGAATAATTATCTGTAACTACGAGAGAAAAGGGCTTGCAAGAAGCCCTTTTCTTTGGTATACTCTCCTTGGTAATATACTTTCATCTGCGGATGAAAGGAGAATTTATGTTTTTTCAAAGTTATAGTGCTATCATTCAAGGGATTGATGCACATATCATTTCAGTGGAAGTCGATGTTTGCGATGGACTTCCTATGTTTTCTTTAGTTGGCTTATTAAGCTCTGAGACCAGAGAAGCCAAAGATCGTGTTCGTATTTCTATACGAAATTCAGGATTTAAAATCCCAACAAAACATATCACAGTAAATTTATCGCCGGCAGACATTCGGAAGGATGGAACAGCCTTTGACCTTGCTATTTCTATGGCGTTATTATGCGCTTTTGGATACATACCCAAGGATTGTCTGGAGCATACTCTTTTTATAGGGGAATTAAGCTTAGACGGAAGTGTGAAGGGAATTAACGGAGTATTGCCTATGGTGTATGGTGCAAAAAAAGAAGGATTTCTTCGTTGTTTTGTTCCAAAAGATAATGCCAAAGAGGCTGCTTTAGTGAAAGGAATTGAAGTGTACGGAGTTGATACTCTGGGAGAATTGGTGGATTATTTTATCGGTGGTGGAGAGATTTTTCAAGTGAAATCACCGGATTTTACATTGGAAAAAGAAAAGGAAACCATTGATTTTTCTGATGTGTTAGGACAGGAAAACGTAAAGCGTGCGGTTGAAGTTGCGGTATCCGGTATGCACAATTTGCTGATACTTGGACCGCCGGGAGCCGGAAAAACCATGATTGCCAAGCGGATTCCTACCATCATGCCGGAATTGTCTTTTGAGGAAAGTCTTGAAATATCCAAGATTTATAGTATTTCCGGTTTGCTAAATGAGGAACAATCCTATGTGAAAGAAAGACCTTTTCGAAGTCCGCATCACTCGATTACGGCACCTTCATTGATTGGAGGAGGAGCTATGGCAAAACCGGGGGAAATATCCCTAAGCGAAGGAGGTGTACTATTTTTAGATGAGTTACCTGAGTTTAACAGCAATACTTTGGAGATGCTAAGACAGCCTTTGGAAGAACGCAAAGTGACCATTTCACGTTTGCAGGGTAGTTATACTTACCCGGCGAATTTTATGTTGGTAGGAGCTATGAACCCATGCAAATGCGGCTATTATCCGGATCGGACCAGATGTCATTGTAGTGAACATCAGGTAAAGCGATATTTAGGGAAAATCAGCAGACCTTTTTTAGACCGCATGGATCTTTGCGTGGAAGCATCGGAAATGAAATTTCAAGATTTGGCATTGAAGGAAAAAGGTGAAAGCTCGAAAGATATCAGAGAACGGGTAAAACAGGCAAGAGAAATTCAAAAAAAGCGTTTTGAAAAGGAGTCCATCCGTTTTAACGGAGAAATGTCTGCAAAAATGCTGGAGCGATATTGTCAGGTGGGGGAAAAGGAACAGATGCTTTTGGAACGTATTTTTGCAAAGTTTGAATTAAGTGCAAGGTCCTATCATAGAATACTTAAAGTTGCACGAACCATTGCAGATCTAGATGCCAGCGAAAAGATTACGGTAGCGCATTTGAGCGAGGCTATCTGCTATCGCGGTATTGATGCGAAATACTGGGGAGGGGGCATGACTGCATGAGATACCAGAAGATGTTGGAAAGCCTGTTTGAGGAACATTTGAAAAGTATTGGGGAAGGGGGCATGACTGCATGAGTCAACAGAAAGTTTTAGAAAACTGGCTTGCGGGAATTAACGAGATAGGTCCTATAAAGGCAAAGGTTTTGTTAGATGCTTTTGGTTGTGAGGAAGGTATCTGGAATGCAACAAAAGGTGAACTTGAGAAGCTGGAAAAGATTAATGAGAAAGACATTGCCGCGCTGTTGGATGAAAAGCGAAAAGTGGTGGTGGCAGAAGAATATGAAAAACTGTCGCAAAAGGGAATAAGAATCGTATCTATTCACGATGAGGATTATCCGGAAAGTCTCAGAGTAATTGATAAAATGCCTTATGCTTTGTACGTAAGAGGTGCGCTTCCGGATGTACATAAAGCAAGTATTGCCATTGTTGGTGCAAGAACATGTACGCCTTACGGAAGAGAGATTGCTTCCTGGTTTGGCAGGGAACTTTCAAAAGCCGGAGTACAGGTAATCAGTGGTATGGCATACGGAATTGACAGTGTGGCTCACAATGCGGCACTAGAAGGAAAAACGCCTACATTTGCCGTGCTTGGAAGCGGTATTGATGTTTGTTATCCAAAGGAAAATTTCAATCTGTATATGGAGATTTGTAAACAGGGTGGCGTTATATCAGAATATGGATTGGGAGTACCGGGAAAGGCGTTTCAGTTTCCTATGAGAAACCGGATTATTAGTGGGCTTTGTGATGGTGTATTGGTGGTGGAAGCAAGGAAGAGAAGCGGTTCTCTTATTACGGCTGATTTTGCTTTGGAACATGGAAAATCCGTCTTTGCGTTGCCGGGAAGAATTGGGGATGTATTTAGTGAAGGGTGTCTAAATCTTATTAAACAGGGAGCTGAGCCGGTGACAGAGCCGGGAGACATTTTAAAAAGTTTTCAGATGGAGCAGATTGTTCGTGGAAAGATGATAAATGCAGAACCGTGCGAACTGGATACACCGGAAAAAATATTGTATGCCTCATTAAGCCTGGAACCAAAGCATATAGAAACTATCGTTGAAGAGACCGGCTTTTTAGTAACGGAATGTTTGGCATTACTTTTGAAGATGGAACTGGATGGATTTGTGAATCAGACATCTCAAAACTGGTACACAAGGAAAATTATTGAAGGATAATGAGAAAAACTTTTTGAAGGAAAAACTGTTGATTTTTGGGGGGGTGTAAACAAATAAAAAAATTTAACTCTTGAAATGAAAAAAGAAATGTTGTATGCTTTCATAGAATATCCTATCTTGCAGATGGCAAGATATAAATATAATATATACTATTAGGGAGTTGTTACAATGCCAAAGTATTTAGTAATAGTGGAATCTCCGGCAAAAGCATCAACAATTAAGAAGTTTTTGGGAAAAAACTATGAAGTTGTTGCATCCAACGGGCATGTGAGAGATTTTCCAAAGAGTCAAATGGGGATTGATTTTGAAAATGATTTTGAACCAAAATATATCACAATTCGGGGGAAGGGAGAGTTGTTGGCAAAACTTCGTAAAGAAGTGAAAAAGGCTGACAAAGTGTATCTCGCAACTGACCCCGATCGTGAAGGAGAAGCCATTTCATGGCATTTGTCCAAGTCGTTGAAGTTAGAGGATAAGCAGCATTGCCGTATTACCTTTAATGAGATTACAAAGACTGCTATTAAGGCTTCTTTAAAGCAGGCTCGAGATATTGATATGAATATGGTTGACTCACAGCAGGCGAGACGTATGATTGACCGTATGGTTGGATACAGTATCAGTCCGCTTTTGTGGGTAAAGGTAAAAAGAGGTCTTAGTGCAGGTCGTGTGCAATCCGTTGCACTCCGCCTAATCTGCGACCGCGAGGATGAAATTAATGCATTTATTCCGGAAGAATACTGGACATTAGATGCATCTATTAACGTAAAAAAAGAAAAGAAGCCTTTGATTGCAAAGTTTTATGGTGATAAAAACGGTAAGATTGCCATTAAAAACGAGGCACAGGTGAAGGAAATTGAGAAAGCTTTGAAAAAGGCTAAGTTTGTTGTTTCGGAGATTAAGAAGGGAGAACGTGTGAAAAAAGCACCTCTTCCATTTACTACATCTACGTTGCAACAGGAAGCTTCGAAAGCACTTAACTTTGCTACCCAAAAGACAATGCGTGTAGCTCAGCAGTTGTATGAAGGTATTCACATCAAAGGACACGGAACTGTCGGTTTGATTTCTTATCTTCGTACAGATTCTACCCGTGTTTCGGAAGAAGCAGATGCAGCAGCAAGAGCATTTATCAAAGAGACATACGGAGAAGATTATGTGGCTACTGCAGTTAATGAAAAAGAAAAAAAAAAAAAGATTCAGGATGCCCATGAGGCGATTCGTCCGACGTATGTGGAGTTGACACCTACTGTGGTAAAAGAAGATTTATCAAGAGAGCAATTCCGTCTGTATCAGTTAATCTGGAGACGATTTGTGGCGAGCCGTATGCAAAATGTAAAATATGAGACGACGTCCATCAAGATTGATGCAGGAGATTATCGTTTTACATCTTCGGCATCTAAGGTAATCTTTGATGGTTTTATGAATGTTTATGTGGAGGAAGATGATAAGGAAGAAAAGACGACTATGCTTAAGTCGATTTCTACTGAGTCTGAGTTGACTTTGGGAGAGTTAGATCCTGTACAGCATTTTACACAGCCACCGGCACATTTTACTGAGGCTTCTCTTGTAAAGACATTGGAGGAATTGGGAATTGGACGACCAAGTACCTACGCACCTACCATTAGTACAATTATTGCCAGAAGATATGTTGCGAAGGAAAATAAAAACCTTTTCGTAACTGAAATTGGTGAAGTAGTAAATAATATCATGAAAGAATCTTTTGCAAGTATTGTTGACTTTAATTTTACGGCAAATCTTGAAACACTTCTGGATGGAGTCGAGGACGGTACGATTGCCTGGAAGACAGTAGTCAGCAATTTCTATCCGGATTTGGAAGTGGCTGTTACAAAGGCACAGGAAGAACTGGAAAAAATTGAAATTCATGATGAGGTGACAGATGTTATCTGTGAATTGTGTGGACGAAATATGGTTATTAAATATGGACCACACGGAAAATTCCTTGCTTGCCCTGGATTTCCAGAGTGTAGAAATACAAAGCCATATCTTGAAAAGATTGGTGTACCTTGTCCAAAATGTGGCAAAGATGTAGTGATTCGAAAAACGAAAAAAGGAAGAAGATATTTTGGTTGTGAGGACAATCCAGAGTGTGATTTTATGACATGGCAAAAGCCTTCTGCTGAGAAATGTCCGGAATGTGGCGGCGTGATGGTAGAAAAAGGCGCAAAACTAGTTTGTATGGACAACAATTGTGGATTTGTAAAGAAAAAAGATGAAAAATAGTTAAAGTTCTTTAAGGTATTTATTTTATTGGATTTGACATGTATTTCATGCTCAAATTCAGGGGGCGTTACTAAAAAAGTTCAAATGATATCGAAAGAATGATTATTATTCTTGGGAGGATAATCGTGAGTGTACAATTATTAGATAAGACAAGAAAGATCAATAAACTATTGCACAACAATAGTTCACACAAGGTAGTATTTAACGATATTTGCAAGGTTTTAAGTGAAATTTTAGATGCAAACACCTTGGTCATCAGTAAGAAGGGAAAAGTACTTGGAATCAGAAAACTTTCGAAAATTCAGGAGTTAAATAATCTTCTGGAAGGTAAAGTCGGAGGGTATGTAGATAAGATGCTGAATGAACGTCTTTTAAGTATTCTGTCTACAAAAGAAAATGTAAATCTGGAAACTCTTGGATTTGAACAGGAAGGAATATCTAAGTATCAGGCAATTGTCACACCGATTGACATTGCCGGGGAGCGTTTGGGTTCTTTGTTTGCTTACAGAGAGGATATGGCATTTAGAATTGATGATATCATTCTTACGGAGTATGGTTCTACGGTAGTTGGACTTGAGATGCTTCGTTCGGTCAATGAAGAAAATGCAGCAGAAATCCGAAAAGTACAGGTGGTTCGTTCTGCAATCAGCACGTTGTCTTATTCAGAGTTGGAAGCTATTTCGCATATTTTTAGTGAACTGGATGGAAATGAAGGCGTTTTGATTGCAAGTAAAATTGCGGATAGAGTTGGTATTACCAGATCAGTAATTGTAAATGCACTTCGAAAATTTGAAAGTGCCGGAATAATTGAGTCAAAATCTTCCGGTATGAAAGGAACATATATCCGAGTTCTCAATGATGTAGTTTTTGAAGAACTGGAAAATGTTGAAATGTAAAACTATAAATGAATATATAATTGTTTGAGAAAAGCAACAGGAAATTCATGGATTTTCTGTTGCTTTTCTTTTTTTTCGCAAATGTAGTGTTGAAAAAACGTTTAAAGACCGATAAATACTGTACGTGAAAAAGTTCGTATCATGTATTATTGAAATATTGTGTCAAAATATACATGAAAAAAGAAGAATTAGAAAAATTATAATTCTTTATGATATTTTTTCGATTATTTCTTGTTTTTTTGTGATTTATTGATATAATATAAACAGATAATAATGTTAGATAACGAAAAAAAGGGAAATAATGGAATTGTTTTAGGGGACGAATTATGAAAGAGGTATTCTTGGTTTTGAAGTCAGGAATTACATATGCAGGATATTCCATTAGAGGAAACAAGGGGTGAGAAGATGATTGACTCAGGAGCGTACAATTACATCAATGTATTACAGCAGGCGACAAATGCCAGTTGGTTACGAAATACGATTTTATCCAACAACATTGCAAATGTGGATACACCGCATTACAAGAGAAAAGATGTACAGTTTGAGACATATCTGATTGAACAGATGGCAGGCGGGGACAGCCTGGATGAAAATGTAGACACTGTGGACTTGTCTACTTTGAATGGAACGATTTACACGGATAATTCTACACTTAGTTATCGTATGGATGGTAACAATGTGGATATTGATACAGAAAATGTGGAATTGGCGAAGAACCAGATTAAGTACAACGTAATGACAGATTCAATTTCACAAGAATTTAGCCGCCTGCGCACTGCGATGGGTAAGTAGTGTTTTTTTAGCAGGAGAAAAAAGGAGGGGTCCGTATGTCGGCGTTTAGTGCTATGGATATAAGCTCGAGTGGAATGACAGCGCAGAGATTACGTACAGATATCATTGCCCAGAATATTGCGAATGTAAATACAACGAGAGATAAAAATGGAGAGCCTTATAAACGTAAGACGGTGGTGTTTGAGGAAAAGCCGTCAAATTGTTTTAGCGATTATTTGAGTGTGGCTTCTAGTTCTATCGGAAACGGAGTAAAGGTTTCATCAATTGTTGAAGATAATCTCACACCGATGACGAAGGTATATGATCCTTCACATCCGGATGCAGATGAGGACGGATATGTTTATTATCCAAATGTCAACACAGTGACAGAGATGACAAACCTAATTGATGCCAGTCGTGCATACGAGGCAAATGTTACAGCCTTTAATGCAACGAAATCAATGACGACACAGGCATTACAGATTGGTAAATAGTGAGGACAATATAGGGTGCTAAGAGGGAGCGAAGCACGATGCAGATTTCAAATGTAAGTCAAGGAAGGACAAACATTTGAAAGAGGGAGAAAAAGTATGAGTATTAGAATGAATGATTTGCTAGGGACAAGCGATTTGGGGAGAAAATATGATTCATATGCTACTCGCAGTTTGAAGAATATTTCAGACAGTTACAACAACGTAATACAGTCTTCGACTGAAGATGATGATCAAAGTTCATTTGATATGATTTTTCAGAGCGCATTAGGGTTGATCAATGAGACAAACGATTACTCAAATAAGGCAGAAGAAGAGGAATTAAATTATGCAATGGGGTTATCTGAAGATACTCACACATTGATGATTGCACAGCAAAAAGCGAATGTGTCATTAGAGTACACAGTGGCAGTACGTGACGCAGTACTTGATGCTTACAACGAGATTATGAATATGCAATTCTAAAAACATTTAAGGAAGGTAATCGTATGCTTGACAGATTAAAAGAAATTCCGGTAAAGCTTTTGGAATTCTGGAACAAATATACGGCAAGACAGAGGATAATCATTATTTCTGTTCTTGTAACTATCATATTGGCGATAGGTATTTTGAGCTTTGTGTTACTGAGAACACAGTATACTCACTTGGTTACCTTGGCTGATGAAAAAAGTGTTCAGGAATTAGAGTCGATATTGGATACTGAGGGAATTGCCCACAGACATAAAAAAGTATCTACCGGATTTGAGATTGAAGTAGATCAGACGAAGACTACAGATGCTACATTGCTTATGGGAAGCAATGAAATCGTTGGTAAGAATTCCAGCGACCTAGATTGGAAAGAAGCATTAGGAAGTAGTATTAGTACTACAGAAAGTGAGAAAAATAAAAAATATACATTAGCATTTCAGAGTGAAATCAGAACTTATTTGAAATCTATCGAAGGTGTAAAAGAAGCATATGTTTCTATCAATGCACCGGAAGATGATGGTACAATCTTTGCTGAAAATCAGGAAACATCAGTTGCTGTTATGATCGATATTTCCGATGATTTTGACAAGACAGTCGTGGAAGGAATGGCAAGGTATCTTGCAACAGCAGTAGGAAATCCGGATACTGACATGGTTACAATCGTGGATATGCAGAGTAACCTGTTATTTGATGGACAGAGTTCTGATACTCTTAGTGGTACTGCAAATTCTACAGCAGAGTTCCAGGAACGCTTACGTGCGGTAATTAAGAATGATTTGAAGCAGATGCTTTTAAAAGCAAATTACAACGAAGTTGAGATTGGTGCTACAAATGTTCAGTTTAATCTGGATCAGGTATCTTCTCTTTTCACGGAATACTCTACACCAGAAGGTGCAGAACAGGGACCATATTCAGAAAGTTATGAGTATTCCACAGAGGGAAATAGTGGTTCTGGCGGTATTCCGGGAACGGACTCAAATGCCAATGACACAGATTACATGATTACTGACGGCACGACCACAAACAATAAGACAACCTTGAATAAATACAAGTATGACGTAAATAAAAAAGAAACCACAACGGTTGAGGCTGTTGGAGCTATGAAGCCTGCTGAGTCATCTTTGGCAATCGTTTTAAAGACATATAAGTATTATGATGAAGTTCAGATGGCTAAAAACGGTGAGTTAGACAACACGGATTTTGAAACATTTAAGAGTGAAAATGATACTCCGACACAGCTTGAAGTTTCTGATGAAGTTGTAGATTTGATTGCAAAAGCAACAGGTATTTCTACTTCAAATATTTCGGTTATGTCATATGAACAGCCAGTGTTTACACCGAAGGAAAAGAGCAATACCGTATACAGCAATCTTATGATGATTATTTTGGCTGTATTGATTGTTGCATTGTTAATCTTTGTAGTATTCAAGGGAACTGCACCGGTAGAGATTACAGAACTGGAGCCGGAGTTATCGGTAGAGCAGTTGTTAGCTACTACAAAAGAAAATCAGTCTTTGGAGGATATCGAATTTGGCGAAATGTCTGAGACTCGAAGATTGATTGAGAAGTTTGTGGATGAAAATCCAGAGGCAGTTGCAAACTTGTTGCGTAACTGGATTAGTGACGATTGGGATTAGTAGATAAAATGAAAGTATATACACCCAAGGAAGCGTGAAACTTTGCTTGCTTGGGTGTCTTTGAATAGGGAGGCTAAAACATGAAAGATGATTTAAGTGGCATTGAAAAAGCAGCCATTCTGCTGATAAGTTTGGGACCTGAAAAATCTGTAAATGTTTTTAAACATCTCAAAGAGGATGAAATAGAACAGTTAACATTGGAAATTGCCAATACCAGAAGTGTTTCATCTAAGGTAAAAGAAGCAGTCTTGGATGAATTTTATGAGGTTTGTCTGGCACAACAGTATATCGCAGAGGGGGGGATTTCTTACGCGAAGGAATTGTTGGAGATGGCGCTTGGTTCCGACAAGGCGAGGGATGTTATTGGAAAGCTGACTGCTTCTTTGCAAGTTCGACCATTTGAGTTTGTTAAGAAAACAGATCCAACACAGCTTTTGAACTTTATTCAGGACGAACATCCACAGACGATTGCGTTGATTTTGTCATATTTATCTTCAGGACAGGCATCAGCCATCATCGGAATGTTGCCTCCGGAAAAACAGGCAGACGTTGCAAAACGTATCGCTCAGATGGACCGTACATCTCCGGATGTTATTAAAGAAGTTGAAAAAGTACTTGAGCGTAAGCTTGCTTCTTTGGTAAACCAGGATTACACAATTGTCGGTGGTGTAGATGCAATCGTAGAAATCTTAAATACGGTAGACCGTGGTACAGAAAAACACATCATCGAGACTTTGGAAATCGAAGAACCAGAGTTGGCAGACGAAATCAGAAGAAAGATGTTCGTATTCGAGGATATCTTGTCACTGGACGACAAGTCTATTCAGCGTGTGTTGCGTGAAGTTGATAACAATGAGCTTGCTATGGCGCTTAAAGGTTCTACAGAAGAAGTACAGACAGTTATCTTTAATAACCTTTCAAAACGTCTGGCTGTAATGATACGTGAAGATATGGAATTTATGGGTCCTGTTCGTTTGAAGGATGTTGAGGAAGCTCAGCAGAAGATTGTTAATATCATACGTAAGTTAGAGGATTCCGCTGAAATTATTATTTCACGTGGTGGAGGTGACGAGATCGTTGTCTAATCTAATTAAGTATTATACGTTTAATGTAACGGAAGATGATAAACGTCTCCTTGATTCAGATCAAAGAGTGGGTGGTTTTGTGCCTGGTATTTTATCTCATGGTCAGATTGAAGTTTCTGATGAGGAACTAGATGAATTTGACCGTGAGTTTCCTGAGCAAATGTTTGAAGAGCAGGAAGAAGAGGAACCGGAGATAACAGATCCGGAGCAGTTGCTTGCTATGGCGCATGAGGAAGCCGGAGAAATTTTGGAAAGAGCACAGAAAGAAGCAGAAAAAATGCTTGAATTGGCAAAGATTTCTGCGGAGTATGAGAGAGATAGAATTTATGAAAGTGCCAAAGAAACCGGGTACCGTGAGGGTTTGGTCAAGGCAAATGACGAGATGACTGCAGAACGTCAGAAATTGAAGGATAAAACAGAGGAATTAGAACGGGAGTATGAGGAACTGGTAAATGAATTAGAACCCTCATTTGTAAAGCTTGTTATGGGGATTGTTAATAAAATGACAGGTGTTGTTGTAGAAGATAAAAAAGATGTAATTGTTTATCTTATGGAACAGTCTTTGAAAAATCTGGGTAGGACTTCGGATATTTGTATACAGGTGTCTGAGGAGGATTATCCTGTGGTTTTGCAAAAGGAAAGTAAGCTAAGAGAGCTTGTTCCAAAAGATTGTGAATTTCATATTGAAAGAGATTTGCAGATGGAGAAAAACCAGTGCATAATCATTGCAGATAAGCAGATTATCGATTGTAGTCTTGGAGTTCAGCTTCAAGGTTTGATGGAAGATTTGAAGATGATGATGTAAATAGGGTAGAAAGATGGTAGGGGATAATATGGCAATTGACTTGCAAAAGTATGAGGCTTTACTTGGAAAGCAGTATGTAAAACATATGGGGAAAGTGGTGAAGGTTGTCGGTTTAACAATCGAGTCCATTGGTCCTGATGCGAAATTAAATGATATGTGCTATATTCTTCCGAAAAATGGTGGAGAAGCAGTGAAAGCTGAAGTGGTTGGTTTTCGCGATGACAGAGTTCTTTTAATGCCGTACGATCGTATGGAAGGCGTCGGTCTCGGAAGCCGAGTTGAAAATTCAGGCGCTCCCTTAAAAGTGTATGCAGATGAAAGTCTTCTTGGAAAAACTCTGGATGGGGTTGGAAATCCTATTGATGATACGGAATTACTCCAAAAAGGAGAAGGATATTCTGTGGAGGCTATGCCTCCGGATCCATTGAAACGAAAAATTATTGATGAGATTTTACCATTGGGTGTAAAAGCCGTTGACGGATTAAATACCATTGGAAAGGGACAACGTATTGGTATATTTGCGGGTTCCGGTGTTGGTAAGAGTACCCTTCTTGGTATGTTTGCCAGAAATACAAAAGCAGATATCAATGTAATTGCATTGATTGGAGAGCGTGGTCGTGAAGTTCGGGAATTTATTGAACGTGACTTAGGACCTGAAGGTATGGCAAGATCTGTTGTTGTGGTTGCTACATCGGATAAGCCGGCATTGATACGAAAAAAGGCAGCACAAACTGCAACTGCCATAGCGGAGTATTTTAGAGATCAGGGAAAAGATGTTTTGCTAATGATGGATTCTTTAACCCGTTTTTCTATGGCACAAAGAGAAATCGGTCTTGCTTCCGGAGAACCACCTGTATCCAGAGGATATCCACCTAGTGTATATGCAGAGATGCCTAAATTATTAGAAAGGGCAGGGAATTCCGATGTCGGTTCCATTACCGGATTATATACGGTTTTGGTAGATGGTGATGACTTTAACGAGCCGATTACAGATACGGCGAGAGGTATTTTGGATGGTCATATTGTTCTTTCAAGAAAGTTAGCACAGAAAAATCATTATCCTGCCATAGATGTTCTTGCAAGTATTTCACGTTGTATGAGCTCCATAGCGTCAGATGAACATAAGCAAGCGGCAGCACAGCTTAGAAGTACGCTTGCTACTTATAACGAAGCTGAAGATTTGATAAATATTGGAGCATACAAAAAGGGCTCAAATAAAGATATTGATTATTCTATTGAAAAGATAAAGGATGTCAATGGATATTTATGTCAGGGAACGTATGAAAAGTATGATATGGAAGAAGAAGAGAAACTTTTGTGCGATATTTTTCAGGCATAACATGAAAAATGATATGTGTTAATTTAAAAGTGTTTTTCACAAACAAAGCAGAATGTATGTCTGCATGTAATTTGGTTTGGATGCATGAACAATTAACTGTTGTTTAAATGTGTGCTTTACAGGATAGTTAAAAGGTGTAAGTGTTTGCTTGGAGGTGTTTCATGGCAAAGTTTGTTTTTAAAATGGAAAATATTTTGGAAATAAAGCGAAAGCTGGAAGAACAGGCAAAGATTGCTTATGCGGAGGCTTTGGCAGCACTAGCTGAGCAGGAAAGAATATTAAGTGAGTTAAAAGATAAGCGTCATGAATATGAGATGCGACTGACCGGAGAAATTCAATCCGTTCTGAAAATAGATGATATCCGAACTTTGGATAGTGCCATTGAAGTCATGAAGTACAAAATTCAGGTACAGATCGGACACGTGGAACAGGCAAAAGTAGTAGTAGAAAGAGCAAGAGTTGCACTTCATTCTGCTGCTGTGGAACGAAAGACATATGAAAAGCTGAAAGAAAAAGCATTTGAGGAATATAAAAAGGAATTGAATATTCAGGAAAAGAAGGAAATTGATGAACTTGTCAGTTATACATATGGTGTTAGGGAAGAAATTGAATAAAGGAAACCCACATGTCAGTTTGCTGACACCACTAGGAATAAAAGTGGGTTTCCTTTTAAAATAAGAAAAATGTAAAAGAGGTGTGGGAAAAATGGCAAAAAAAGAGGATGAAGTAGAAGAAACAAAACAGGAACCGTCAATGTCATTCGGCGGTGGTGAAGAGGGAGAAAAAAAGGAAGAGGGCATGGGAAGTAAGATTATTTCTGTGCTTATTGTTTTGATTATTATTGTAATCTGGCTTGGAATATTTGGCGTATTGGTAAAAGCAGATATTGGAGGCTTTGGTTCCAGTCTTGCGCCGGTTCTTGGAGATGTTCCGGTTATCAATAAGATTTTGCCGGAAGGAAGCAATAAAGTTGATACCAAGGGATATGATTATACATTGGAAGAAGCTATTGCTAAAATCAAAGAATTGGAGATGAAATTAGATTCCCAAAGCAGTAGCAGTGGAGTGGATTCAAATTATATTGAGCAATTAGAGGCAGAGGTAAAGAGATTGCAGGTATTTGAAAAACAATACAATACCTATGTGAAACAGAAGAAAGAGTTTGACAAAGAGGTTGTATATGCAGACAATGCGCCTGATATTTCTGAATATCAAAAGTATTATGAGATGATTGATCCGGACAATGCTGCAGAACTTTATCGTCAGGTTATAGAAGAACTTCAGTATAGTCAGAAAGTTCAGGATGCTGCAAAGAGATATTCAGAGATGGATCCTGCTACAGCTGCTAAGATATTAGATGAAATGACAGCTGCTGATCTTGATATGGTTTGCGCTATTTTAGATGAAATGAAAGCGGATAAGAGTGGTGCGATTTTAGCAGCCATGGATTCAAATATTGCTGCAAAAGTTACAAAACGTATGTTATCGAAAGATTGATTGACACATTGATATGAGAATAATCACATAGCAAGGTTCGGAAGGGAATCTTCAAAAAGGGTAAGTTATTTTCCTTTTTTTGTCGATAAAAAAACTGTGAATATCTTTTATTCACATCGAACAAAAGAAAGGAGGTTATTCAATGGAAATGCAGAATTTAATGCAACAGATGTCGGGCATGTTTTCTATGAACGTTTCGAAGGATTTGCTTCAGGGAACTACATTGATGAGTACAAACTCGGACAAGAACTTTTCAACTGAGATGAACAAGCAGATGAAGAAAATGGATAGTTCCTTAGGTACTGACAAAGCAAAAATGAATGACAGTGTTAAGACGGACAACAGTGTGAATACTTCGAGTGTTCAGAATGTCAACGATGCTAGACAACAGCAACTGCAAACTACTGATGCCGGACAGAATGTAAGCAGCATAGTTGAAGATGAATTTGAAAAGTTAGATTCTGAAATTCAGGAAGTGATTGTTTCATGTTACATTCAAATTCAGGTACAGATAAGTGTGAGTTTGCAAATTTCGCCACAGGAACTTGATGCAACATTGGAGCAGATGGGACTTAGTTTATTAGATTTGCAAAATTTATCAAACACTCAGGCTCTTGTACTTAAAGTATCCGGAGAGCAGAGTGTTACAGCACTTCTTACAAATGAAGAACTACAAAATCAGGTGCAGGATATTTTTGACATGGTTAATGAAATGACACAGAACCTGATGGAAGAGCTACAGATTTTTGACAGTGATTTTGCAGATTTGATGGGACAGATGGAGGCATCGTTGATGGATACTATGAAACAGTTCCTTCCAGAGAAGATTATTTCTGGAAACGAAGCTGAAGATGTAGTAGCCAACATTTTAAATGACACGAAAGATTATTTGAAACAAGAGGATTCTACAAAGCTAGAAAAATATTTGGCAGGGGATGGCGTTACAGATGAAGATGTTCCTTTGCACGCTAAACCAGTAGCCGGTGAGTTGATGATGGAAACTGTGAAAGCAACAACGGTTGGAAATTCATCAGATGATATTCATGATGAAAAAGGGAACGATGATTTGATTGCTAATCAGGCGGTTTCTAAGACAGTTGACACACAGGAAAAAGTTAAGGTGGAAGTTGATGTTTCTTCTGAACACAAAGAGTTCCAGCAGAAAGAGGAAAAAGATACTCCATTGTTTGAACAGTTAGTGGATAATATCTCAAATGCAAAAGTTGTTCAGACTGAAAATGTTCAGGAAAGGGTTGAAGTGACACAGCAAATGAGAGAGATTGTAGAACAGGTAATTGAAACAATTAAGGTCACTGTTACTGCAGATACCTCGGAGATGTCAATTCAGTTAAATCCTGAAAACTTAGGAAAGGTTAATCTTTCAGTTGTTGCAAAAGAAGGTCATATTACCGCTCAGTTTGTAACGGAAAATGAAATGGCAAAACATGCTTTAGAAGCACAAATCCAACAGTTAAAAGAAACATTGACAGAACAGGGCTTGAAGGTAGATAAAGTTGAGGTAAGTGTTTCGGATTTCAGCTTCCAGCAAGGTGGTCAGGCAAGTGCAGAAGAACAGAAAGAAAACCAAAGAAATGAACATGCAAAACAGGTTCACAGAAGTTTAAATCTTGCCGATATAAATGACATATCAGATTTGACAGAGGAAGAAGAACTTGCAGTGAAAATCATGCGAAGTAATGGCGGACAGGTTGATTATATCGCATAGTAAGGAGGTATGAGCATGAGCAGTACGTTAGCAGCGGTCAAAGATGGCGTTGTGGAAAACAAGGCAATCGAGAGCACCAAAGTATCTGCGAAGGGAACTACAAATCTTGGTAAAGATGCATTTTTACAGCTACTTGTAGCACAGATGCAATATCAGGATCCATTGGAACCATCATCAGATACCGAGTGGATTTCTCAGTTGGCTACATACTCATCTTTGGAAGAAATGCAAAATCTAAACGCTACTATGTCGGCGGCACGAGCATTTTCTATGGTTGGAAAGACAGTTAGCGTTAAAACAGACAGTGGCTCTGTAGAAGGTGTAGTTGACTTTGTTACAAAATCAGGAACAAAGACATATGTCAGCGTAAATGGTAGTGAATACAGTGTTGACGATGTGGAAGCAGTTTTAGGTGAAACATATTTGTCAGCAGCACATGGACCACAGGTAGAAAAAGCAACTGAAATTTATGACTTTGACAACGAAAAAGACATCAAGTTTAAAGTGAGTCTTGGAGAAAATGGTTACGAAGCAACTGGTTTATATGTGATGGTTAACGATAAGTTAGTTGACAGTGAGAAGATTGTTTATGATCAGGATAGAAACTCACTTACCATCAAAGCAGGAGCATTGGATGATATTGTGACGACAGGAAGAACTTACGATGTATCATTTATTTTTGACAATGCTTCACAGACAGTTATTTCTGACAAAGCTAAGATTACAGTTCAGGGAAAACAGCCGGAAACTACCACTGAAGAGACTGAAACTACAGGTGTTTAAAGTTTGAGTTTGGCATTGGAAAGGTGGGAGGAACCATGAATATTATTAGAAATAATTATGCTTCCATCGAGAGTATGCGTGAGCAGATGGCTTCTCAAAATGTGCAGAAACCACTTGCAAAACAAGAAGTGCAAAATTCAGTAAGTTTTGCAGATGTGTTACAGAAAACACAACAGACGGTAGAACAGTCAGATGAATTGAAATTCTCAAAGCATGCCAATGAAAGGCTTGCAAGCAGAAATATAGATTTATCAGAGGAGCAGATGAAACGACTGGAAGATGGAACAAGTCGGGCAAGACAAAAAGGCATCAATGAGTCTCTTGTGATGATAGATGACTTGGCATTCATTGTAAATATTAAGAATAATACAGTAATTACTGCAGTGAATGATACAACAGATGCTGTTTTTACTAACATTGACGGGGCAGTGATTGGGTAATGTAAACAATGTGTAATAGCCGGACCTTTTGGGGGCTAGCCACCTTTGACTGACAGATAAGGTGGAACACATCATTAGGGGCGCGAAAGCGAAAATTAGGAGGAAATGCCTTATGATGAGATCATTATTTTCTGGTGTAGCAGGTTTAAAAACACATCAGACCAAAATGGATGTAATTGGTAATAATATTGCAAATGTTAATACAGTTGGTTTTAAGTCAAGTACAGTAACATTCTCTGATATTTTGTATCAGACAACACAGTACGCTTCAGGACCAAATCCAGCAACTAAAACAGCCGGTGTAAATGCAAAGCAGATTGGTCTTGGTTCAAAAGTAAATTCTATTACAACTGTACAGAGTACAGGAGGAACACAGACAACAGATAGTGCACTAGATTGTATGATCAATGGTAATGCTTACTACATTGTTCGTTCCAGTGGGGAAAATTTATTCACAAAAGCCGGATCATTCTTCGTAGATGCCGGAGGATCATTATGTACAGCATCTGGAGCAGTAGTACAGGGATGGCAGGTAAATGAAACTGAAACAGATATTCAAAGAGATGTGGTTTCAGACCTTGTGGTTATGGGACCAAAATTCAAAACAGCAGTACCGGAAGCTACAACTAAGGCATATTTAACAGGTAATGTCGATTCAAGCGATCCACAGTTATATGATGAAGGTGCAACATCAGCTGTAAGTTTTTATGATGCACTTGGTAACAGTTATACTTTGAAGTTAAAATATACTGCTGTTCCATCATCAGATGGTTCAACAGAAGACGGAGCAACACCAGCATATGTTCCTGGACAATACTCAGTAAGTGTAGCTGACTGTTGGGATAAAGAAGGAAATTCTATTTTCTATTCTGTAGATGATGATGGTATTAAACATGTAAATTCATCTGTTAGTATTACATTTAACGGAATAACATATGCTGCTAAAGCTGGAGAAGGTAGCACCGACGGTGAAGGAGAAGTAACCATTGGACCAACAGATTCTTCATCAGAAAAAGGAACAATCATTACATTTAGTAATATCACAGGTAAGTATTCTACGATTTCACGTGCAGGAGAAGACACTTCTACAGATGGTGCAAAATATGACAGTATTGTTTTCCAGGTACATGATACTACAAGAGATGGAAGTACAGAAGGAGGAAATGATACTACAACGGCATCACCATTTGGAAAAGTAGAATTAGATTTCTCAAGTCTGACTCAATATGCTGCAAATGGTAAGTGTAGTATTCAAGGTCAGAGAGGTGATGTGGATGGCTCTGGAGAAGGTGCAGGTCGTCCTGTAGGTCAGATGTCCGGACTTAGTATTGATACTTCAGGTAAAATCTATGGTTCATATGATAATGGTACTACAAGACTTATTGGACAGATTGCAGTTACTACTTTTGCAAATGCAACTGGTCTTGAAGCTGTGGGTAACAGTTATTTTAGAAAGACTCAGAACTCGGGTGAGTTTGATGGTATTGGAAAAGATATTACAGAGACAGGTGGTAGTCTTACTACAGGAGCTCTTGAAATGTCAAATGTTGACTTATCATCAGAATTTACAAATATGATTACAACACAGCGTGGTTTCCAGGCAAACTCTAGAATTATTACCACATCAGATACTTTACTTGAAGAATTAATTAATCTTAAGAGATAATTTCATCATAGGTAATTGCTTTGCAATTATTCTATGATAAAAATGGTAGGATATGTGGGACTTTTGTATGTTCCACATATCCTAATGTTGGTTGATGGTAAATAATTTCAACAGGTTAAGATGCGTTAACAGCAATTGATACATGTACATAAAAACGAAAATTCGACAAAAAAATTGCATCGTGTGAAGTAATGTTGTATAATTGTATTAGAAAATTGCTATTAGGATCTTGTGGAGGGGAAAATGATTAAATTAACCAGATTAAATGATACGCAATTTGTATTAAATGCAGAGCTGATAATGACTGTGGAGGAGACACCGGATACAGTTATATTGATTACTACGGGCAAGAAGTACATAGTTAAGGAAAGTGCCCAGGAAGTCATTGCATCTGTGGTGGAGTATAAGAAAAATATTTTTTCGAATTTTTTAAAATGATGGGGTGAGGTAAGTTATGGATATAGCTACACTAATAGGTTTGGCAGCGTGTTTTGGATTTATGATTTTGGGAATTGTATCAGGAGAACTTGGTGCGGCAGCTCTTGGAAACTTCTTTGATACAACCTCTGTATTCGTAACATTTGGTGGAGCTTTCTGTTGTTGTTTGGCCATGTCGGAGAGTTTGCCACAGTTTTTAGCTTGTTTGAAGAGTTTCAAATTGACGATTAAAAAGCAGAGTTTTAATGAAGTTGAAATTATCCAAAGAATTATTGATTTGGCAAATATTTCCCGTAAGGAAGGTTTGCTTGCACTTGAGGAAGCAGCGGGAAATATTGATGATGAATTTTTGAAAAAAGGTTTGTTGTTAATCGTAGATGGTACAGATCCAGAATTAGTAAGTAGTATTATGGAAACTGAACAGGTTGCGGTTGAAGACAGACATAAAGCAATTATTTCATTTTGGGAAAACTTAGCAAGTATGGGTCCTGCCTGGGGTATGATTGGTACCCTGATCGGTTTGGTAAACATGTTAAAACAGTTATCAGATATTAGTTCCGTTGGTCCTAACATGGCGGTAGCCTTGATTACGACATTTTATGGTTCAGTGCTTGCTAACTGGGTTGCTACACCAGTTGCTACTAAGTTAAAATCAAACAATGCCAAGGAATTGGCTGCAAGAAGTATTATTGTAGAGGGATTGTTGTCTATTCAGGCAGGTGAAAACCCTCGTGTTATTGAAGAAAAATTAAAATCATTCTTGGCACCAAAAGACAGAAATGCAATGGGTACAGAAGAAGGTGGTGAGGAGTAATGGCTAAAAAGAAAAAGGCTGAAGAAGCACCGAAAGGTTCTCCTGCTTGGATGGCCACGTTCTCCGATCTGATGAACTTATTATTGTGTTTCTTCGTATTGTTGTTTTCTATGTCTTCGGTAGATGAGGCAAAATATGAAGAATTGGTTGTTTCACTTAGTAATAGTTTTAGTATATTTACAGGTGGCGGTGCTGCAATTGGAGACGGAAGATTGATATCCAGTGGAGTAAGTCAGTTAAATGAATTAGATGACTATTATAGTGATATGGGTGCTGCTAGTGAAACTGATGAAAAACCGAATGCAGATCCTATGAAAGAATATGAGGAACAACAAAAAGAGGAACAAAAACAAGAAATGGAAGAAATGTATGATGAACTTTCTGAGATGGTTGAGTCAAAGGATATAATGGATGATATAACCATCGGAATGGATTCTCAGTATCAGTATGTTAAGATTTCATTGAGTGGTGCGATTTTGTTTGATTCTGGTAAGGCGGAAGTTGTAAAAGGAGCAAAACCTATTCTTAGCAAAATAGGAGATATTTTGAAGGTGTATGATGATTCTTTGATTAAGATAGAAGGTCATACGGATAATGTGCCTACATCAGCAGGATCAAAATACGCAGATAACATGGAATTGTCTACTGCCAGAGCCATTAGCGTCTGGAATTATTTTGTTCATAAAAAAGGATTGAGCCCGAAAACATTAGAGGCTTCAGGTAGAAGTCAGTACAATCCTATTGCCAGTAATAAAACTGCAGAGGGACGTGCAAAAAATCGAAGGGTTGAGATTAAAATCTACAAGGAGGATCAGAAATAAACATTTATGTTTCAGATAGTTGAAAGGTGTTTATTCGACGAAAGGGGAGGAAATCATGAAAAAAAATATTTTTACAATTATCATCATGGCATTGAGTTGTATAAATGTAATATTGACTGCAGTTGTTGTTTTCACAATGGTACCGGCGATGAATCGTACCAATAATCTGGTGAGCCAGATTTCACAAATGGTGGATTTGGAATTAGAGGCGTCGGAAAAAGATAAAAATGCAGTTGTGAGTGTGTATGATACAGAACCACATGTGTTTAAGAGTACTACAGAAAAAACGATTACGATTAATCTTGCCGCCGGGGAAGATGGAAAGCAACATTATGCTGTTTTTGATTCGGTTACCATTACTGTAAATAAGAAGGCAGATGATTATAAAGAGTTGGCGGCTATTATAGATACGAGAAACTCTGAAGTTATGAAGAAGATATCTGAAGTAATACGTGTATACGATTATGAGACTATTATGGTTAATCAGGGACAATTGACCAATGATTGTATAAAGAAGATGCAGGAATATTTTGAAACAGAAGCGATTACTGATGTTTCAATTGATGGTTTGATATTCCAGTAAAGATAAAAGCGGGATTTCTGTGGAAATTCCGCTTTGTTTTTTGTGAAGTTTTTGATGTTTTGGTGTTTTTTGTGTAAAAAAACAAAGAAAAAGTGAAAAATCTCTTTGATTTAGTCGAAAAGTGTGATATTATATATTTATGAAAATGTAAATTAGAGGAAGACAAGATTTAGGGGTACAAGGTAGGTGAGAGAAATGGGCGAAGTCTTATCCCAAGACGAGATTGATAATTTGCTGGCAGCAATGAACAGTGGAGACTTCGACGCGAAGGACATAAACGAAGACGAAAATAAAAGTATTAAAGCTTATGACTTTGCGAGACCATCAAAGTTTTCAAAGGAACATCTGAGAACTTTAGAGATTATTTTCGAACACTATGGACGTTTGTTATCTACGAACTTACCGGCTTATTTTCGAAAATCAGTTCAGGTTGAGGTTATGAACTCGGAAGCGATAACGTATTCCGAATTTTCAAATGCTCTTTCCAATCCTGTAATATTGAGTGTAGTGAGTATTTCACCGTTAGAGGGGAATATTATATTGGAATTAGCAGATAATCTTGGGTACGCTGTAATTGATCGAATGCTTGGTGGAAGCGGAAAACCTTTGGAAAAAAATAGGGATTTTACCGAGGTTGAGCTTATTATTGTAGAACGTATCATGAATGTTTGTACGAATTTGTTGATTGAACCGTGGGAAAGTGTGGTCAGTATAGAACCAAGATTAGAGAGAATTGAGACGAATTCACAGTTTGCGCAAATTATTTCTCCTAGTGAAATGATTGCCATCATTACAATGAATATATGTATTGGCGCAGTTGAGGGATTGATGAATGTGTGTATTCCGTATTCTACTGTAGAAAATGTCATTGACAAGTTGAATACTAAGTATTGGTATTCAAGTATGCAGATTAAGGATGAGCAGATTTATCAGGAGATGATAGAACATACCATCTCAAAAGCCAATATACCAATTAAAGCGGTATTGGGAAAAAGTACCATTTCAGTTAATGATTTTGTGAATATTCAGGTAGGGGATATTATTCGCTTGAATACGAAGACAGATGAAGAACTAAATGTCTACGTGGGAAATATAAATAAGTTTACTGCATTGCCTGGTGCATCGTCAGATAAGTATGCAGTCAGACTTACTTCAGTGATAAGGGAGGAAGAATAACATGGATGGAATGCTATCCCAGGAGGAGATTAATGCTCTTTTAAGCGGTGATGGTGCCGAAGCGGCACCGGCACAAACTGAAAATGTTCTTACTGACGAAGAGAAAGATGCAGTAGGGGAGATAGCGAATATCTGTATGGGGAGTGCGGCTACCACATTAGCTATGTTGGTTAATAGCCGGGTGGATATTACGACTCCTACAGTCTCAATCGTTACGTTAAATGAATTGTCATCTAAATTTGGACGACCATGTGTCTTTGTTCAGATTTCTTATATCGAAGGATTAGACGGAAGCAATGTTCTGATTTTAGATGAGAGAGATGTTAAGGTTATTACCGAGTTGATGATGGGAAATGATGGTAGTAGTATTCCAGATGAGTTGACAGATTTACACTTGTCAGCCATTAGTGAAGCTATGAATCAAATGATGGGCGCAGCGTCCACTTCGTTATCATCAATGTTAGAAAAGAAAGTGGATATTAGTCCACCAAAGGCTAGTCTGATTGATTTAAGTGACTCCATTCAGGATGAAATAACGGAATTCCTACAAGGTGAGTTTGTTATGGTGGCATTCCGAATGGAAATTGGAGATATTGTAGACAGCCAGATTATGCAGTTGTATCCGATGAGCTTTGCAAAAGAATTATTTTCAAAATTTTCAGCAGGACAGGATACTGCTCAAGAAGCAGCTCCCGCGGCAGCACCGGAACCGGCGCCAGCACCGGCTAGCGAACCTCAGCCAATGGCACAGGGACAGCCAATGGCACAGGGACAGCCAATGATGCAGGGACAACCGATGATGCAAGGCCAACCAATGATGCAGGGACAACCGATGATGCAGGGGCAACCAATGTATGGTATGCCAATGCCGGATGTAAATATACAGCCTGTTCAATTCCAACAATTTACGCAGGCGATTGTTCCGCTTAATCAACAGGAAAATATCGAGTTGATTATGGATGTTCCGTTGGAAGTAACTGTAGAACTTGGTAGAACAAACAAATCTATCAAGGAGATTTTGGATTTTTCACCTGGTACTATTATAGAGTTGACAAAACTTGCAGGTGAACCAATTGATGTATTAGTAAACGGCAAGTTTGTTGCCAAAGGGGAAGTGGTTGTAATCGAGGAAAACTTCGGTGTAAGGCTGACTGAGATTATAAAATAAAAAGGGATAAGGAGAGATTAAGTTATGGCTAAAAATATTTTAATTTGTGATGATGCAGCATTTATGCGAATGATGATTAAGGACATTCTTACTAAAAATGGTTACGGTGTAGCGGGGGAAGCCGAGAATGGATTAAAGGCAGTTGAAAAGTATAATGAGACTAAGCCTGATCTTGTAATGATGGATATTACCATGCCAGAGATGGATGGTATCCAGGCTCTTAAGAAAATTAAAGAAGCTGATGCAAATGCAACAGTTATCATGTGTTCTGCCATGGGACAGCAGGCTATGGTAATTGAAGCAATTCAGTCTGGAGCTAAGGATTTCATCGTTAAGCCATTCCAACCAGATAGAGTATTAGAAGCAATCAAAAAATGGGTGGGTTAATTTATGTTTTTACTTTCGATAGGAAATACGACGGATAATTATTTACGACTGATAGGAACCTTGTTTGTGTTTGTGGTAGTCTTGGTTGTTGCTTATTATGTGACAAGATGGATTGGACAGAAAGAACAGGGAAGGTTTGGTGAAAAAAATATCCGAATTATTGAAGGGTATCGAATGGGGACAAATAAATCTGTACAGATTGTTAAGGTAGGTAATAAATATTTTGTCTTAGGGGTAGGAAAAGATGAAATATCATATTTAGGAGAGGTAAATGAAGAGGAATTAGTTTTCCCTGAAAATACCATAAAGCCTTTGCCGGAATTTAAAGATATTCTGGCAAAGGCAAAAGAAAAAATTCCTACAAAAAATAAGCGAGAGTAAAGGTTGGTTAAGCATGTTTAAAATGATGAGAAGACTGGGTGTGATTACTGCTAGAATTTGTGTTCTTTTGTTTTGCGTGTGTTTTCTGACCTTTTTTTTCGTACCAAAAACTAGCGCAGATATGACAGTAATTCATGCTACAGAAGTTGATGAAATTGATGGAAGTGGGACTTTGGATTCAGAGACTGGAGATGCTTTTAATCTGAGTATTTCATCGAATGATGATAGTACGTCGTTAAGTAGTTCTCTTAAGATACTTCTTGTTCTTACAGTAATATCTCTTGCACCATCTATCCTAATTCTTATGACATCTTTCACAAGAATTTTAGTGGTGTTACATTTTACGAGAATGGCTCTTGGAACACAATCCACGCCTCCAAATCAGGTACTTATCGGATTGTCGTTATTTCTGACATTGTTTATTATGGCTCCTGTTTTTAATCAGGTGAATGAACAGGCAATCCAGCCATTTAATAACCATGAGATTACACAGGAACAGGCGTTGGAAAGAGGTATGGAACCTATGAGAACCTTTATGCTTGGACAGACAGATCGTAAAGATTTAAAGACATTTCTTGAAATATCAGGTACCAAAGCAGAAGATTTAGGTGAATCAGTGGATAATATTCCAACCACAACCATTATTCCGGCGTTTATTATCAGTGAATTGAGAAAAGCGTTCATTATTGGATTTTTGATATATCTTCCGTTTATTATCATAGACATGGTTGTAGCATCAACACTTATGTCAATGGGTATGATGATGTTACCTCCAACTACGATTTCTATGCCATTTAAAATATTATTGTTTATTATGGCTGACGGATGGAGCCTGATTATTGGGCAGGTTGTCAAAACCTTTTACTGACGTGGTTAGTATATAAGAGAGGTGAAGTAAATGACACAGGATACTGTTGTTAATATTACATTGGCTACGGTATGGTTGATACTAAAGGTAGCGGCACCAATGTTACTAGTGTCATTGTGTGTAGGTTTGATTGTTAGTATTTTTCAAACTGTTACGTCTATTCAGGAACAAACGCTTACGTTTGTACCAAAATTTTTGGCAATTCTTCTTACGATAGTTATTTGTGGAGGTTGGATTATGAATAATCTGGTGACTTTCATGACGGAGCTATTTAAGAATTTTAGTGTTTATATAAGATAGTGCACAAAAAGTCCATGGATAAAGAGGGGTTCGAAGTATGAATTTTACCATTGATGATCTTGAGTTTTTTCTTTTAATATTGGTTCGAATTTCGGGCTTCGTATTTACAGCACCATTTTTAAGTCTGTCAAATGTCCCTCGAAGAGTACAAATTGGATTAAGTGTATTTATGGCAATCGTCATGTTTGAAACAGTAAAACATACGACATTGGAATATCGCGGTGTGATAGGATATGCCGGTTTGGTGATTACCGAGTTGTTTGTAGGATTGGTTATGGGATTTATTATGAATGGCTGTATACAGATATTAGCTTTTTCCGGTCAGATTATAGATATGGAAATCGGTTTTTCTATGGTAAATGTTATCAATCCTGCGGCAAATATTTCTGTAACGGTAACAGGTAACTTATATACATATATCGTGATGCTTATGTTATTAGCTACAGATTTATATCGATATATTATTACTGCAATTATAGATGCGTTTCAGTTTATTCCGGTAGGACAAGCTGTTATTCGTATTAGTATGAGCCAGTTGATGCTTACTTTCATCAAGGATTATTTTGTCATTGGTTTTCGTATTGTTCTTCCTATGTTTGCGGCAACGCTGATGGTCAATATAGTTCTTGGTGTTCTTGCAAAAGTTGCGCCGCAGATGAATATGTTTGTTATAGGTATGCAGCTTAAAGTATTAATGGGAATTATTATTATTGCACTTGCGGCAAAATACGTTCCTGTTGTTGCAGATTTGATTTATGGAGAAATGAGAACTATGGTGAAACAGACAGTTTCTTATTTTGCACCTTGATTGTAGGGAGTTATAGTAGAGAGTCGAGGGATTGGCTTGGAAGTAGAACAAAGAAAATATTATCTAAGATATGACCTTCAGTTGTTTGCTAAAGAAGGTCCTGGAGGAGAAAAGACAGAGCAGGCGACTCCGAAAAAACTTGCAGATGCAAGAAAAGAAGGACAGGTTGCTAAGAGTACAGATATAGTAACTGCATTTATGTTATTAGGATTATTTGTAGGCTTGAAAGTGTTTGTTGGGATGATAGGTAATCGTTTTTTGGAATATTTTACGAAGTATTATCAAAGTATTTCTTCGATTTCTTCGGAAAGGTTTACAATCCAAACAGAAGAAAGTCTTTTAAAACAAGGTATTATAGATGTAATTTTACTTATGCTTCCCATTGCTTTGGTTGCATATGTTGTGGCCTTTGGGTTAAATGTTTATCAGGTAAAATGGGCACCTACGTTGAAACCTTTAAAGCCTAAATTTAATAAGTTGAATCCCATAAAAGGGATGAAAAAACTTTTTTCAAAAGACAAACTGGTAGAGTTACTAAAATCAATGACAAAAGTTTGTGTTTTAGGTTATGTTGTTTATGATGAGCTGAAAGATCAATACGGCTTGTTATTTATGTTTTATAGATTTGAAATACCGACAGCATTGGTGATTATAGGAAATATTGTATTTACGGTTGGTATTAAAATATCACTTATGTTTTTAGCAATTGCATTAGCAGATCTTTTTTATCAAAAACGAAAATTTAAAGAAGATATGAAAATGACGAAGCAGGAAGTTAAAGACGAGTTTAAAAGTACAGAAGGAGATCCTCATATCAAAGGAAAGATACGTTCCAAAATGAGAGAAGCTTCACAACGAAGAATGATGCAGTCAGTACCGGAAGCAGATGTGGTAATTACAAACCCTACCCATTTAGCGGTAGCATTAAAATACGACAGAGATTCTTCGTCAGCACCCATTGTAGTTGCAAAAGGTGCTGATTATGTGGCTCAAAAGATAAAAGAAATTGCCAGAGAACATAAGGTTGAAATTGTAGAAAACAAACCGGTTGCGCGTATGCTTTATTACAATGTAGATGTGGATCAGGAAATTCCACCGGAATTGTATCAGACGGTAGCTGAAATATTAGCATATGTATATGGATTAAAGCAACAACAGGTATAGATAAATTAGGGATTAGAGTTTACTGAATGGGAGACAGGTATTCTGAATGTATTCTTAGCTTCTTTCGTATGAAGCGTTTGAAATACAATAATAATTAGAGGAGGAGAATAAGATGAAAAAAACAGATGCAGCTTTAGGTTTATTTTTGCTATGTGCGATTGTTTTCTTTATTGTGCCGATACCTACGTTTTTGCTGGATGTATTGTTGGCGTTAAATATCGCATTGTCACTTAGCATCTTATTCAATGCTCTTTTTTCAAAAGAAGCGTTATCAATGTCAAGTTTTCCAACATTATTGTTGTTCACAACGATATACAGAATTTCGTTGAATGTGTCATCTACAAAATTGATTTTAACAAAGGCTGATGCCGGTAAGGTTGTTGAAACTTTTGGTAATTTTGTAGGAGGCGGAAGTTTAGTTGTAGGTGTAATTGTTTTTGCAATTCTCGTATTAATTCAGTTCCTTGTTATTAACAAGGGTTCTGAACGTGTTGCAGAAGTATCAGCACGTTTCACGTTGGATGCTATGCCTGGTAAACAGATGGCGATTGATGCAGACCTTAATACAGGTGCAATTACAGATGAACAGGCGAAAGAGAGAAGACAAAAGATTCAGGACGAATCAAGTTTCTTTGGAGCTATGGACGGAGCTACGAAATACGTAAAAGGAGATGCCATAGCCGGACTTATTATTACTGTGATTAACCTTGTAGGTGGTTTGATTACGGGTGTTATGCTACAGGGAATGGATATCAATGACGCCATTGGAAAGTATACGATATTGACCATTGGTGATGGTTTGGTATCACAGATACCTTCTCTTTTGATTTCTTTGTCTACCGGTGTTTTGGTTACGAAAGTTTCTAAGGAAGCAAATATATCAGAGATTGTTTTTGAACAGTTATTCTCAATTCCAAAAGTGTTGTTCTTTGTTGGTGGAAGTATGATATTCCTTGGATTGACAACAGAACTTCCATTAATAGTTTTTGGTTTATATGGTACGGCATTTATTGCTGCCGGATTTTATATCAAGAAGAATCTTGGAGAGAAAGCTATCGAATCCGAGGTGGCTGAGGACGAAGAAGAGGTTGAGGAAATCAGACGACCGGAAAATGTGGTTTCATTATTACAGGTGGATCCTATTGAGTTGGAATTTGGATATGGTATTATTCCGCTGGCTGATGTTAATCAGGGAGGAGATTTGTTGGACCGTGTGGTTATGATACGAAGACAGGTTGCTTTGGAGCTTGGATGCGTTGTTCCGATGATACGATTAAGGGATAATATTCAGTTAAATCCTAACCAGTATGTAATTAAAATAAAAGGTGTGCCGGTTAGTGATGGCGAGATTTTATTTGATCACTATATGGCTATGAATCCTGGATTTGTGGAAGAAGAAATCAGCGGTATTCCTACTTTTGAACCTTCGTTTCATCTTCCTGCAATCTGGATTACAGAAAGTCAGAGAGAAAGAGCAGAATCTCTTGGATACACGGTTGTTGATCCGCCTTCAATCATTGCGACTCATCTGACTGAAGTTATCAGGGAGCATTTGGATGAACTTCTTACAAGACAGGATGTTCAGAACCTTATTAACAATGTTCAGGAAGCAAATTCTACATTGATTACGGAATTAGTACCTAAGCTTTTAGGTGTTGGAGAAATACAGAAAGTATTGCAGAACTTGTTGAGAGAAGGTATTTCTATTCGTGATTTGATTACAATTTTTGAAACATTGGCGGATTATGCACCTACTACCAGAGACACGGATGTACTTACAGAATATGCCAGACAGAACCTAAGACGTGCGATTTCAAATAAGTATTTTCCGGCCAACGAAACTACCAGTGTTGTGACATTGGATCCTAAGATAGAGCAGGATATTATGGGTTCTGTAAAACAAACGGAACAGGGAGCGTTTTTATCCTTGGATCCGGATGAGAAGCAGGCAATTATCAATGCAGTTCAGAAAGAAACTGCTAAACTGGAAGATTTGGGGAAAAATCCAATCGTTATTACTTCTCCGATTGTGAGAATGTACTTTAAAAAACTTACAGAAGATTATTTCAAGGATTTAATTGTAGTATCCTATAATGAAATAGAATCAAATGTTGAATTACAATCAGTAGGGATGGTGACAGTATAATGGTAATACGTAAATTTCAGGCAGAGACAGAGGAAGCAGCTATTTTACAAGCAAAGGAAGAACTTGGTAAAGATGCGATTGTGATGAATATTAAGTTTGAAAAACCGAGAGGGCTTCGCAAATTTTTTAGAAAACCAAGTGTGGAAATAACAGCTGCAATTGATGATGAACCAAGTGTTAATACGGGGGAAGATATGCTTTCAAAGATGCAGAAAATTCAAAAAAATTTGGAAGCAGCAAAGAAAAAACAGGAACAGGAGCAAAAGAAAGATATCATTCCTGAGAAAGAACCGGAAAAAACTCAAAAGGACGATTTGGAGAAAAGTGCCAGTACAATAGCAATTGAGAACAGATTGGACAATTTACAGCAGATGCTGGAAAAACAAATGGAAACTGAGGATAAAAATCGTAAAGAAACAATAGATGAAGATAATTCTGAAAAAACGGAAAAAAGTGATGAAACAAAAACAGATGCATGTATTCGACTTGTAAGGGAAAAATTAATCGGCAATGAAGTGGAAGAAAAGTTTGCAGATGTTATTTTGGGAGAAATTAAAAAGACAATAAAAAAAGATACAACGATAGATCAGATTTTATCAAGTATTTATCAAAAAATCGTACTAAAGTTGGGACAGACAAAAGAAATTGAAGTGAGTGAAGAACAGCCTAAATATGTGTTTTTTATAGGGCCGACTGGAGTTGGAAAGACGACTACCATTGCTAAAATTGCTTCAAACCTCAAAATACAGAAAAAAGCAAAAGTTGGACTTATTACATCGGACACATATCGAATTGCTGCTGTGGAACAGTTAAGAACCTATGCAAATATTTTGGGTATTCCGTTAAAAGTGGTTTATTCGGAAGAAGAGATGGCAGAAGCAAAAGAAGAATATAAAGATTATGATATTGTTTTGATTGATACCGCTGGACGTTCTCATAAAAATGCGGAGCAGACAGAAGATATTGAGCATTTGGTGAAAGTAGTTCCGGAAGAAGAAAGAGATGTGTATTTAGTTTTAAGTACAACAACCAAGTATAGAGATTTAGTAAAAATCACAGAAACATATTCAAAACTTGGAAAATACAATTTGATATTTACAAAATTAGACGAAACCTGTTGTATCGGAAACATTTTGAACATTAAAATGTTGACGGGAGTTGCATTGTCATATTCAACCTCAGGGCAAAATGTTCCTGATGATATTGAAAAAATCAATGCACAGAAAATTGCAAAGCAATTGTTAGGAGGTCAGTAGTATATGGATCAGGCAGAACAGTTAAGAAATATTGTAAAAATGCAATCCATACCACGTTCTGTTTCGAGAGTCATTACTGTAACTAGTGGAAAAGGTGGAGTAGGAAAAACCAGTATTGCTGTGAATTTAGCTTTGCAATTGCAGAGAATGGGCAAAAAAGTTGTTATCTTGGATGCTGATTTTGGATTGGCAAATATTGAGGTAATGCTTGGCGTTCGTCCAACTGCTAATTTAGCTGATTTGATGTTTCGAGGGCGATCTTTAACAGATATCGTTATGCCGGGGCCCGAAGGGATTGGGTTTATTTCCGGAGGTTCAGGCATTAAAGAATTAACAAGTCTTAAGAGGGATCAAATCTTTTATGTTATGCAGTCTTTGGCAGAGTTAGATAATATTGCAGATATTGTGTTGGTTGATACAGGAGCTGGTATTGCGGAGTCTGTTTTAGATTTTGCAGCAGCAAGTGAAGAAATATTATTAGTTGCAACACCTGAACCTACATCAATTACAGATGCATATGCACTTTTGAAAACATTGAATCGTACAAAAGAGTTTGAAGCGGAAAGAACAGTAATTAAGTTGATTGCAAACAGGGTAAATAGTCAACAGGAAGGACAGGATATTTTTTATAAATTGAGTACGGTGGCTGAAAAATTTTTAAATATTCAGTTGGAGTATTTGGGAGCTGTGGTAAATGATGAAAGTGTTTCTAAAGCAATTATTCAGCAAAAACCATTGTTGATATCCCATCCTTCTTCGGCGGCTTCAAACGCAATTCGAGAATTGGTTGATACGTTAGAAGGGGAAGAAGTTATTAAAAAAGACGAAGGAAAGGGTATCAAAAAGCTATTTACTAGTTTGATTCATGCAAAAATGAGAAAATAGAATTAAGAGGTATATGAATATTCAATACTGCAAGTAGATGCAGGTTATTCGAATGATAAGGGGTTGGGGAATATGAAAGAACAGGTAATAAATATCGGGGATAAGGTTGAGATGTACCGCATTAGCGCGCAGCTTGACGAGAATGAAGTGAGAAGACAGTATATAAGCCAATTATTAGATTATATGGATGATGACCAAGTGAAACTGGCGATGCCTATGGAGGGCGGAAAAATAATTCCGCTTACTGTTGGTGATATGTATGAGGTGTGTTTTTATACGTCTACCGGCTTATATTCTTCACAGATAGAGATTACTGATCGTTATAAGGAGGGTAATATATTTATCTTGGTTGCGGAATTCCGTTCAGACATGGAAAAATGTCAGAGAAGGCAGTACTATCGTTTGGAAAAGATCATTGATTTTAATTACCGAAATTATACAAAAGAAGAGGAAATTCTTGAAAGAAGACTAAAGGTCAATGATTTTTCAAATGATGAAGCTCGGGAAAGTTGTAAAAAGATTTTGCACGAGGTAAAAAATAAATGGTTTAATGCGACCATTACGGATATTAGCGGTGGTGGAGTTAGATTTAATTCTTTTAACTTACATAAAAAGAATACTTTAATCTGTATGCGTGTTCCAATTGAAGAAAATGGAAATTCTTGCATGTTTGAATTAAAGGGTGAAATTGTAAATAGTGATGTGCTTCCAAAGCGAACAGATTTTTATGAAACAAGAGTAAAATTTATAGATTTAGACAGAGATGAAAGGGAACGTATCGTAAGGTTTATTTTTGAACAGGAAAGAAAGATGTTACGAAGAGGAACTTTTTAATGGTTTTAAAGTAAACCTACTTTCACTTATGGTAGTGTCAGTATGCTACTGTGTGGGACGGGATTTAAATTTTGTCTCTTAAATGTTGAATTTTGCTAAATTTATAAACGTGCTTAATGTCTTTAGAAATAGTATTTAGGGGAGAGAAGGGATAGTATGGAAAAAAATATCATGATTATAGATGACTCTGCACTTATGAGAAGAGTGTTGTCTGATATAATAGAAAAAGATAGTAGATTTCGTGTTTCTCAAGTTTGTCGGAATGGAAATGAAGCATACGAAAAGATACGTGAAAATCGAGACGCGTACGATGTAATTTTATTAGACTTTTTTATGCCGGATATGAATGCAGACCAGTTGTTAGTTAAATTGGCACCATTAAATATTAAGTCTAAAGTAATTATATTAAGCGGGGTAATTAAGGAAGATGCCAGGGAAATTATCCATGCATTGGAACATGGTGCATTCGATTTCGTTATGAAACCGGAAAATTTTGCACTAGCTAAGGGAAAACATTTTGAGGAAAAATTATTAAAACGTTTAGAATTGGCGACTGCTGAATGTGATAGACCTAAAGTTGTTGTATCGACTCCGGTAAAGAAGGAACAGCCGGAGAAGAGAATGCCAATTTCAATAAATTCACAACAAAAGCAAAAAGGAGAGGAGCGTGTTAGAGGGGATAAGTTGATCGCACTTGCTTGCTCTACAGGTGGACCAAAAGCACTCAATCAGGTAATTCCGCTATTACCGCAAAAGCTTGACGCACCAATGGTGATTGTGCAGCATATGCCACAGGGATTTACAAAATCTTTGGCGGAAAGACTGGATGAGGTTAGTAAGGTTCATGTGAAGGAAGCGGAAGATGGTGATGTATTAAAAAAAGGGAATGTATACATTGCTAAGGGAGGCTGTCAACTTCGTGTAGAAAAGTCAAGGGGTCAATATATTTTAAGAGTTACTGATGAACCAGCAAGAAATGGATTAAGACCATGTGCTGATATTATGTATGAGTCATTGGTAGGAAGTGATTTTGGAGAAATAGTGTGTGTTGTTTTGACCGGAATGGGTGGAGACGGCACGAAGGGTATTACAAAACTTAATGTTAAAAACAAAATATATTCCATAACGCAAACTGCAGAAACATGTACGGTGTACGGAATGCCAAAAGTGTTTTACGAGAGTGGGTTGGCTGATGAGGTTGTTCCGTTAGATTGTGTAGCGGATGCGATTGGAAAACATGTGGGGGTGCAATAAGATGGATGTAAGTCAGTATTTAGAGATTTTTATCGACGAAACAAAAGAACATTTACAAAACTTGAATGAGCAGTTATTGGTGTTAGAAAAAGAACCGGAGAATACAGATACAATCAATGAAATTTTCCGTGCGGCACATTCTCTTAAAGGTATGGCGGGTACCATGGGGTTCAAGAGAATGCAGAGATTGACACATGATATGGAAAATGTGTTCTCAGAAATTAGAAATGGAAAATTCAAAGTAACAGCACCTATGGTAGACGTGTTATTTAGAGGATTGGATGCTTTGGAAAACTATTTGGATAATGTTGTCAGTTCTGGCGATGAGGGCGAGGAAGACAATGAGGATGTGATTAATGATTTAAATGCATTCTTAAATGGTGGTTCTGCTGCTCCAGATAAAAAGGCAGAGACATCGAGTGCTACACCGGCTGCATCGGATGAAGACATGGGTGAATCTGTTTTTGCAAATATGAAGATTGCTGATTTTGAACAACATGCAATTGAAAAAGCAAAGAGCGAAGAACAAAATGTTTACGAAATCCGTGTAGTTGTGGAAGAAAGCTGTATCTTAAAGGCAGCAAGAGCATTCTTAGTGTTTAAAGCACTTGAGGATATTGGAGATGTTATTAAATCTGTTCCTGATGTACAGGATATTGAAGATGAAAGATTTGAACAGGATTTTTCAGTGCTTATTATCACAAAGGAATCTGCAGATGTAGTTAAAAATGCAATTTTAGCTATTTCAGAGATTGCAAAGGCAATTGTTCGACCATTTGATTTAACTGGTAATCAAGGAGAAAAAACAGAGGAAAAGGCTGCTTCAGCAGATGCACCAAAGGCTGGAAAAGAAGCTAGTGCGTCAGGTGCTACAGCAACAGCGACAGCTCCGGCAAGTAAAAAAGCCAATGCAGCAGATAAAAAAGCTGCTTCAAAACCAGTTGTTAACCGTTCAGTACGTGTAGATATCGAAAAATTAGATGTACTTATGAACCTGGTTAGTGAGTTGATTATCGCTAAAAACGGTTTAGTATCGTTAAATGCAGGTGGAGAAGAAAGTAAGAGTAACAACAGTTTCAATGAGCAAATTGAATACTTGGAGCGTGTTACTACGAACTTGCACGAGTCTGTTATGAAAGTTCGAATGATGCCTATTGAATCAGTTGTTAATAAATTCCCACGTATGATTCGTGATTTGACTAAGAAATTAGACAAAAAGATGGAATTGTACATGACTGGTGAGGAAACAGAACTTGACCGTACCGTTATCGATGAAATCGGCGATCCTTTAATGCATTTACTTCGTAATTCTGCTGACCATGGTTTGGAAAGTAATGAAGACCGTATTAAAGCTGGTAAGCCTGAGGTAGGATCTATTTTCTTAGATGCTTATCAGGATGGTAATAACGTAGTTATTGAAGTAAGGGATGATGGTGCCGGTATTGATCTCGAAAAGGTTAAGAATAAAGCTATTGAGAAAGGTGTTATCACCGATGAGCAGGCTGAAACTATGACTGACAATGATTTGATTTCATTGTTGTTTAAACCAAGTTTCTCTACTGCAGATAAAGTTACTGACGTATCAGGTCGAGGAGTTGGTCTTGACGTTGTTAAGAGTAAGATTGAAGGTCTTGGCGGTGATATCGAGTGTAAGACAGTAAGAGGAGAAGGAAGTACATTTACAATTCGTCTTCCATTGACACTTGCTATTATTACAGCACTTATGGTTGAACTTGGTGATGAGAAATATGCGATTCCTTTGGGAAGTATTCAGACGATTGAAGATATTCCATGTACAGATGTGAAGTATGTACAGGGACGAGAAGTGATTAACCTTCGTGGAACGGTTATTCCATTGATTCGTTTAGATAGTATTTTGGATGTACAGCCAAGAGAGGAAGTACCAGAAAGTTTGACAGTTGTTATTGTTGCTAAAGGTGAGAAACTTGCAGGTTTGGTTGTAGATAATTTGATAGGTCAACAGGAAATCGTTATTAAATCCATTGGTAAATACATCAATAATAATAAGATTATTAGTGGGGCAACAATTCTTGGTGATGGAGAAGTTGCACTTATTATTGATGCTAATACTTTGGTATAAGGGGGTAATCACATGGAAGCAAAAGAGAATGAATTAAATACAGCGGTGGTTTCTGAGGGGAAACAGTACATTGTTGTAAAATTAGGTACAGAGCAATATGGAATTGATATTCAGTATGTTGACAATATTGTGCGTATGCAGAGTATTACGAGAGTTCCAAAAGCTCAGTCATATTTTAAAGGAGTAATCAACCTTCGTGGTGAAATTATTCCGGTTATGAGTTTACGTTTGAAATTTGGAATTGATCCGGATGAGATTACAAATGCAACACGTATTATTATCATTAAATTGGAAGCTCAGGCAACGATTGGTATTATCGTAGATGAAGTAAAAGAAGTTGTAAACCTTACAGAAGATGAGATTGATAAGCCAAGTTATAATGAAAATGATGAAAAAGCTGCGTATGTATTTGGAGTTGGAAAACATGCGGGTGGATTGATTTCTCTTATGAATATTGCGGGAGTAATTGTTGAAAAAGAGAAAGAGAATGCGTAAAAGTAAGAGGTGAGAGGATGCCTGAGCAGAAGAGTTTTGAAGAATTGAACGATTTAAATAGTATGCGATACGACATTCTGCGAGAAGTGGGTAATATAGGCGCGGGCAATGCTACTACAGCATTGTCCCAGCTTATAAACTCAAAGATAGATATGACGGTTCCTAAAGTTGAACTTTTG
>CADBNB010000191.1 GCA_902795895.1 uncultured Lachnospiraceae bacterium
AACTCCATCTCCGCGGTCTGCGCATCCTCGCGGAGCGTTTTTTATGTAATAGGAAATTGCATCGCAATTTCCTATTACATAAAAAAACATAAGATGCACTTTCTCTCACCCTACATTGCCGGATCCTGCACCCCATTTGCCTCAAAAGCTTTTTGCCGGTCGATACAGGTACCACATTTTCCGCAAGGCTTTTCTCCACCTTCATAACAACTCCAAGTTAATTCGTATGGCACGCCCATTTCCAATCCTTTTTTCACGATATCCGCCTTATTACAGCCGATAAATGGTGCTTCCATGCGAAGTTGCTTTCCACTGCCCTCGTAAATTGCCGTATTCATGGCAGTTTCAAAGGCTTCACTACAATCCGGATAAGCATTTCCCGCAGCGTCGTCCTGATGGGCGCCATAATAAATCACTTCACAACCTCTGGAAAGGGCAATACTTGCAGCGGACGACAAAAAGAGTCCGTTTCGGAATGGCACGTAGGTTTCCACTGGTTTTCCTTCGGTCTTTTTTAATTGCTCGGCATAGCTTTCTTCTGCAATCTCCTTGTCAGAATGTTGCAACAAAGAGCAATCACTATAACGAAAAATCTGTGCCAAATCCAAATAGATATGCTCCACGCCGTAATGCTTTGCTACTGCGTCTGCTGCCTGAATTTCCTTATCATGCTTCTGTCCATAAGAAATAGACAAAGCCAGCACCTCTTTTGCTCCGTATTTTTCTACAGCCAATGCGAGACAGGTCGTACTGTCAACTCCACCACTTGATAAAACCAATGCTTTCATCTTTCTACCTCATTTCCAAATCTGTGTGTTCAAACATCTTCCCTACTATTTCTCTCTACTATGTAATCCATATTATTTCGTGGAAAGCAATCTTAATCTATGATTGCAGGAATAGATTACAATCACACAAAACCAAAAGACCATTTTCTTTTATAATTTCATCTTATATTATCGATTATTGACTTCCTCAGGAAACATATCATGCTTGGTCAAACGGTCCCATGCCACCTGCTCCCACTTTGTTCCCGGTTTTCCATAATTGCAATATGGATCAATGGAAATACCGCCTCTTGGAAGGAATTTTCCCCAAACTTCAATGTATTTTGGATCCATCAATTGAATCAAATCTTTCATAATGATATTTACGCAATCCTCATGGAAATCTCCGTGATTACGAAAACTAAATAAATATAATTTTAGTGACTTACTCTCTACCATTTTTTCAGCTGGTACATAAGAAATGTAAATGGTAGCAAAATCCGGCTGTCCTGTGATTGGACATAAGCTGGTAAATTCCGGACAGTTAAATTTTACAAAATAATCATTCTCCGGATGTTTATTTAGAAATGTTTCCAACACCTGTGGTGCATAATCCTGTTCGTATGATACATTTTTATTTCCAAGTAAAGTTAAATCCTTTGTCTGTTCGTTTTTCATAATAATCCTCACTTTCTATGTTAATGCTCTCTTGAAATCTTTTTTACCATATTTTCGGCTATATTTTCCATGAATTTTTCCATTTCCTTAGGATGTTCTCTCGGGATTTCCTTTATACCAAAATTTCAGTTATATTTTCCATGGATTTCTCCATTTTCTTGAGCAAACTTCCGTCTCTTTTCTTTCATTATATTTGTTCCCTGTTTTTTTAGCAACACAAACAAGCATATTCTTTCTGATATCCATATTTATTTTTGCATTCAAATCTCCCGCCACGAAACTTGATGCCAAATATCTGTTCCCATATTCACACCCCGTCCTAAAAGGCGCCCTTTTCTCACCAATATTTCCCAACTTGCTAATTTCAAAAAACAGAACATTTTTTCGGTATTTTACATAAACTTTACATTAAAAATTCACAAAAAGGTATTTTTATATACTTTTACCCACGTCAAACTTCACATTTTCAAAAAATTTGGTAAGTATTCAACTTTCATTTTTCTTTACAAGATTTGCTAATCCATATTATAATTAATACATACGCATCACTTTGCCATCATTTATATTGATTTTGAATAAATGGTATCGGATGTGTGGCATTTTAGATTTACAACACACAAATTTATGAAGTCTAAAATCGATTAGTAGTTCGTTAAATCTCTGATTTATAGTGTTTCGCACAATAATTCCGAGAAATAATAATCGAAAGGATTGAAACTATGGACGCAATTGTAATTATCAAGTTACTGTTAGGTTTGCTTTTTGGTGTTTCCCTTTTCCTATTTGGTATGGGTGTCATGGGAGACGCACTTAAGAAAGTTGCCGGAAACAAATTGGAATCACTTCTTTACAAATTGACAAACACTCCG
>CADBNB010000192.1 GCA_902795895.1 uncultured Lachnospiraceae bacterium
GGGATCATGTGTTGCGCAACGGCTTTAAAGGTAAAATGCTACATAAGAGTTTTGCCGACTTTACAGAAGCTGACCACGCACTTCTTGCTGAGATAGGAAAAATATTTGCAGGCAATAAGGTAGATACCACATCTGATGGAAAAGTAAGGATGAGTGCCACAGGACTGACAGGCGAAGGGAGAGGCAAGAATAAAAGGAAAAAGAAAGTTGCTGCCTCGCCCAAGCCTAAAACTAAGGCAAAAGAAGAGGAAGAGCGTCGAAGGAAGTCACAAAACGTGCTCGATCAGATATTTGTTCGTTTACCCCTTCTCCTGTTTGGTGCTGTAGAAGATGCCAATCACATGAGCATTGATGAATTGCTGAGGGAAGAAGTCATCGATCAACCTTCATGGGATGAATTTATGCCAGAAGGCTTTAGAAAACCGATGTTAAAACAAATCAAACATCTTATAAAAGAAGAACTACTAATTTCTTGTACGGCTGAAATTATTGAACTTGCACGTAAAGCAGATAATATGACTGTAGAACAGCGAGTTGTTGAGATTGCAAGGATGTTATCCATGTTCCACTATCCTGATCATGAGACTGTACTAACTCCATGGAGGGTTGTAAACATGCACATGGGTGATACCATCGGTGGTTTTAACTTTTATGACGAATATTATAATAATCCTATTGATACACCTCGTTGGATTGAGTATGATAAAGTAACAAGTCATGTATTTAATAATGAGACACAGATCCTTGAAATAAATTCTAAGTCTGGTGTGTATCCTCTTTATTTGACATATACACTTTGGCGAATAAAATGTGATAAGTCACATCCTGATTCAGAGGATGATAAACGTGTTTTATGGGATAAAGTGTTGCGTGACAATGTTTTTGTGCTTTGCAAAACAGCGATGGCAATGAAAATAACAAAACGTGTTTTAATTGGATATCGCAATAAAGAAACTCACTGTTTGGTTTATCCTAATCTTATAGAGATTCTTAGATTAAGAGACTCTGCTAAAAATAAAAAGAAAAAAGAGAAATTAGTAAAAAAATTGAAGTCAACAAAATTTTGGAATATTATTAACGGAAATAAAGATATGAGATTCAATGCTATTGTAAGTAACCCACCATATCAGATTGCAAATGAAAATGACAATCAAAATAGACAATCACCACTTTATCATAAATTTGTAACCTTGGCAAAAGAATTGCCAACTCAATATATTTCAATGATAACCCCAGCTCGCTGGTATTTCAAAAACATTCTATTGGGTGATTTCTCTCAGCAATTTGTTTCTGATAAGAGATTATCATATTTGCATGATTTTACTGATGCATCAAAAATATTCCCATCTGTGGAAATAAAAAGTGGTGTCAGCTATTTTCTATGGGATTCTGGTTATAACGGGATGTGTCATGTTGTTGAGAATACATTAGGTGGTGAAATAACTTCTGAGCGTTTTCTGAAATCTGAGTTTGATGAAGGGTTTATCAGGTACAGCAGAGCCCTTCCTATCATCAAGAAGGTAAAAGATCATAATGAAGAATCATTCTCAACAATTGTTTCTCCTCAAAATCCTTTCGGTTTCAACACCAAAGTTAAAGGGTCTGATAAAAAAACAAATGATTCAGTTGTTATTATTTCTAAAGGTAAAACTGATTTGCAAGAAAAATTTATTGACAAAAAGAGTGTTGGCCTTCATTCGGAATGGATTGACCAAATAAAGATTCTAACGCCTAAAGCTGCAGAAGATGGTGTTTTACCAGGAAAGGTTATTTCTAAGCTTCATTTAGTTGATATAGGAAAATGTTGTAACGGTACATACATACTTATAGGTCCGTTTGGTAATGATACTATAAAATGTAATAACGTAATAAAGTATATGAGTACATGTTTCTTTAGATTTTTGGTTGGGGTTAAAAAACCAACGCAGGATCTAAAAGATCAAACATTTTCATTGGTTCCAATGCAAAACTTCGACTTAAACGGAGAAATCGATTGGACAAAAGATGTTGATAATATTGATACGCAATTATTTGACAAATATGGAATTGAGAATCTTGAACGAGATTTTATAAAAAGGCTCATAAAACCATTTGAATAAAACAAACTGTGTATGTTTTTTTATTTTTCCCTAAAAATATTATATAATCCCATATCAATTAATTATGGCTGTAGAATCACACGATAAGAAGCTCGACGACCTCTTGAAGATGGTAGAGGACGGTAAGGCGCAGTTACCAGACTTTCAGCGCAGTTGGGTTTGGGACGATACCAAGATATGCAAACTCATAGAAAGTATCAC
>CADBNB010000193.1 GCA_902795895.1 uncultured Lachnospiraceae bacterium
GATTGTGTCCGGAAACAAACGAGGCACCAAGCAAATTTGCATTTTTACACACTGCCTTAGACATAGTTGGTGTATTCTGGGATGGTGAAACTTTAATCTTGTGCGAGCAATGAACCAAAGTCAAAGTTTGTCTGTGACCTTGGCGATTGTCGCAACAATTTGAGAAATGTGTGGAACATGCTTCTCATAATTTTAATCCTAATTGCTTCTCTGATAAAAGGTAAAATTTTTCTGGCTATAGGTTATATACTTGAATGGTCGATCAAAGCATTTACTTCTTTGCGAAGATTAATAAAATTCTCAGTATCTTTTAATGAAAGATCGCGGTTATATGGAAGAAATACAGGAACTTCCTTTTTCACAGTTCCAGGTCTGGAAGTTAACACGTAAATCTTACTTGATAAGAATACGGCTTCTTCAATATCGTGAGTGACAAATAGCACAGTAGGTTTCTCCACTTGCCAAATCTGTCTCATAAGAAGTTGCATATCGGCTTTGGTCTGTGGATCAAGAGCGCTAAACGGTTCATCCATCAGTAGCACTTCTGGACTGTTTGCCAAAGCTCGTGCAATTGCCACACGCTGTTTCATTCCACCAGAAAGTTCTTTTGGATAGCTGTTTTTAAATTTTTCCAATTTAATAACTTTCAAGTATTTATCCACGATTTCTTCTTGTTCTTTGGCTGGAATTTTTCGAAGCTTCAGTCCAAATTTGATATTATCACCAACGGTCATCCATGGAAAAAGAGTGTATGACTGAAATACCATTCCACGATCTGCACCAGGTCCGATGATTGCGTGGTCACGAATGATGATCTCTCCATCAGAGATTTCATCTAACCCGGCAACCATTCGGAGTAAGGTTGATTTACCACAACCAGAGGGACCGACGATACAAACAAATTCATTTTCTAACACGTTTATATTTACATTGTTCATTGCCAAGGTATCGCCCTTGGTAGAGTGGTAGATTTTCTTTATATTTTTTGCATATATCTTACTGTTTGCCAAGTTAGCCTCAATATGGCTATCCCGTACAGGTAAGATATTTCTTTTCTTAAATAGACTCATAAGAATATCCTCCCTATTTTTTGCTTAGTGAGCACTTTCTGACCAATGGAATAGTTTTTTATTTACAAATGCAAATAATCGGTCAGTAAGCAGACCAAGTATGCCGATTAAAATAATTCCACCGAAGATGGCATCCGTTGCCAGAAAACGTTGAGATTTCAGGATAGTATAACCAAGTCCTGAATTGGCAGCTACAAGTTCGGCACTTACTAAGTAAGTCCATGCCCAACCAATCATCATACGTAAGGTTTCCATTAGCCTTGGAAGCATTGCAGGAATGATAATCTTAAAAATAGTCTGCGTTGTGCTTGTTCCCAAGGTGTAACCAGCGTTGATCAGGTCATCAGGTACGGATAGGGCATCGTCTGCCACCATCAGTACTAATTGGAAAAAAGTTCCGATAAAGATAACCGTTATCTTTGCATTTTCTCCAATACCTACCCAAACCATGATCAATGGAACAAAGGCAGGTACTGGCATATAACGAATAAATTCACACAGAGGTCGAACCACAGCCTCCACTTTCTGAAAGGTTCCCATTAATATGCCGACAGGGATGCCTAGGATTACGGCAAGAATAAAGCCTAGTAATATACGATATAAGCTAATCGAAGTATTTTCAAGCAGTGAACCATCTTTGATAGCCTCAACATAGTAGTTTAGTACTTTTGTTGGATTTGGAAGAAAAATAGCATCTATTGAACCAGTCACACTGGCGATTGTCCATGCGGCAATTAGCACAACAAATGCGGTGATTGCCAAAAGGAGATAGTTCTTTTTACTTAGTTTTTTACGAATTTTGATTTTTATCATGTTACAACACTCCTTATTTTATAAAGGTATCATTAAGGATGATGCTTGTATCTTCTGGCTTTTTATTGACCATATTGGTTGAAAGAAGGAAATCAGCAGATTGTTCTAAACAATATTTTAATGATGTAAAATCAGTTCCATCCTGGAAGGTAGTTTGATTCATCTTCTTGTCAAAAATCGCTACTCCATCAAGAATACCTAAATAATCCTCTTTCGTTAGTTCAGCACCATCGCAGATTGCCTGAATAAAGTCATCATCTCGTGCATATAGCTTTTCCACACCATCGAACCATGAATTTACTACAGCTTGAACAATATCTGGATTGTTTTTGATAATCGAAGAGTTTACAGCTAAGGTATCTGGAATTAGTCCAGGTTCACTTTTGGTACTGTATAAAACGGTTCCCTTAGATTTTAATGTGGTAGACAAAGTTGGTTCCCAAAGTACGGCAGCATCCACACTACCAGCAATAAATGCAGGACCTGCATCGTTGATCGTCATGTTGGTAAAGTTGATGTCATTGACAGTCATACTATTGTCAGAAAGTATTTTTAATAAGAACATATGCTCAAGTGTTCCGACTTCAGTAGCTACTGTTTTCCCTTTCAAATCGGCGATGGAATTGATACCATCCTGAACAACTAGGGCATCAGCTCCAGCAGAGTTATCATTTACTAACACGACCTGAAAATCTACACCCTCGTTTAATGGTGAGATCGTGTCACTGGCTGCAATACAGATACCATCTAACTTACCAGAGTAAAATGCAGTAAGTGAGTCGCTATAAACAGAGAAGAATTGAATGTCCACATAAACGCCATTTTTTTCAAAAATACCAGTGCCATCCACTCCATACCATGCATACCAGCCAGCCATAGGACTGACACCCAGTACAAAAGGATTGTCCTTGGTACCCTTTGGAGAACTGTTATTTGCAGTGGAAGAACTTGAAGCGCCACCGCAGGCAGTTAATAAAAATAATGCTATCAGAGAAATGAGTAATAAGTGAATATATTTCTTCATAGTAAAACTTCCTTTCTTAAAAAAATTTAGAGTACAGCCTCATCGCCATGTTCACCTGTACGAACTCGAATACCTTCTAATACTGGAGACACGAAAATCTTTCCATCTCCAGCATGGTTGGTTTGATTTACACTTACAACGGTTTGTACTAAGAAATCTACATCTTCATCACGAACAAACATGGTGATCATTTTCTTTGCAACTAAACGATGAGAGACTAATTCGCCGTCGAAGTCGTATTGAATAGGGCTTTTTCCACGCCCGATGATTTCCTGTACTGTCATTGCTTGAAATCCAACTTCATCTAAAGCTCTTTTGGTTTCAAAATACATCTTTGGTCTTAAAATTATTGTAACTTCTTTCATGAGCTTAACCTTCCTTTCAAGTGAGTTATAGTCCTTCCGCACCACTACTGATCGTGATTGCTTTTTCCACTTCAGTTAAGAAGATTTTTCCGTCTCCATAACGTCCTTCCTTTCCAGTTTTGGCTGTATCCACAATAATCTTAGTTACTTTGTCAACGTCCTTATCTTCCACAACGATCATAATCAATTCCTTTGGAATTTCGTCATAATAGGTATCGCCAACCTTTAACCCCTTTTGTTTTCCTCTTCCAAGGACACTGGCTTTTGTTACTGCTGCATAACCTTTCTCCATTAAGGCGTCTAAAACGTCTTCTGCTTTTTCTGGTCTAACAAATGATTTAATCATTTTCATAGTAATTACCTCCAACTGAAAAAAGTGCAAAGGCACAATGAACCAAGTCATGCGCCTTTGCACTTTGTCTATAGTATTTTGGGTTACCCCGTTTCATGCTACTATCATAGCACGATGTTATTTTAATGACTATTGAACTTAATGGGTATTTTCTGCGAAAAAAGTAGAACTAAAGTTCTAATTTTCTGTGAGGATAAAAGTGATTTATATAAGGAAAGAATCCAAAGGGCAAGCAAAAAAATGATGGAAACAAAGAGAATTGCTACGTTTTGGAACGAACCTTTTGGATGAAATTTGAAAAATTTAATTCTAAACATGGAAAAATTGGCAATGTATAGAACTAAAGTATGAGAAAACAAGGATGGTGTAGAACTTTTGGAAAAGGAAATAACCATTTTGGACAATTGTATCTTATGATCAAAAAAATTATAGTTAAACCATAACAAAGAGAACAAGTAATTGGGATGGTAACAAATCGATTACAAAAAATCCAGATTGACAAAATAGAATGTTGAAAATATCTGTAATTATAGATTGGAGGAATTCATATGCAGAAGATATTTACAAAAGAATTTAAACCAGGTGAAAAGTGGTCAGGATTTATTGGAAAAGGAAAATATATTCATTTCAAAGCATTAGGTGATGATGCCAATGTATCGATTCTTTTATATAACATGAGAGATACTTCAGAAAGATATAATATGCCAGATAGTTTGAAGGCGCAGTATACAGCACATTTAACAAAAGGTAATGTACTGATGAGTGATAATGGACGAGTACTTGCAAGTATTGTTGAGGACAGTTTGGGATGGCATGATACCATTTCAGGACATACAACCAGATTACTGACAGATGAAAAGTATGGAAAAACATCATATCAGACACATGGAAATGAGTACTATCGTTGTGGTGAGGAAAATTTCAAGGTGGAATTGGTGAGAAATAATATGGGAAAGAGAGACTTAGTACCATGCGTCAATTTATTTTCCAAGGTGTATGTGGAGGATGATGGAAGTATGCATTATCAGGAAGGTCATTGTAAAGAAGGAGCGACCGTAACCTTGAGAACTGAGATGGATATTTTATTTATTGCCTCCAATACTCCTTGTACATTAAATCCTTCCAAGGAATATCCTTTGGTTCCAGTAACTATGGAAGTTTATGATGCTCCACCGGTAGATCTGTTAGATGAATGTGTACAGCATAGAACTGAAAATTATCGAGCATTTGAAAATACATGGGATTACAACAATTTATTAGGATGATTGGATGGATAAGTAGATTACAATTTGGGCAATTTTCAATTAGAGAATGGTAATGAGTTAGATTTATCGGGTGTTTCAAATTAAAGGAGGAAATGAATATGTATGGATTTATTGAGAAAGACAGTGAATTAAAGATAGAAGATGCAGTATATAACGAAGTAGTAGAAGCTGGATTAGGTTGGATGCATGAACTAAAGGCAGGACAGACATTTCGTATTGTAGATTTGGAAGGTAATCAGGCAGTGGATACAACCTTTTATGATATGCACAATCCAGAAGACCATTATGGTGCAGTTCAGACAATTGTTATGCAGCAAAATATTTATTTGACAACAGGTAGTATTTTAAGAGCAGAATCTGGAAAACCGTTGCTTGAGATTGTGGCAGATAAGACTGGTAGACATGATACCATTGGAGGTGCCTGCTCTTCTCAGAGTAACACAGTTCGATATGCCAGAGAAAAACGCTATATGCACAATTGTCGTGATAGCTTTATGTTACAGCTTGCAGATTGTGGCATGGATATTCAAAAAAGAGATTTGGCGCCAAACATTAACTTCTTTATGAATGTTCCTGTAACCCCTCAGGGCGGATTTAAATTTGACGATGGAGTGTCAGCCCCTGGAAAATATGTGGAAATGAAGGCTATGGAAGATGTCATGATACTGATTAGTAACTGCCCACAGCTGAATAATCCATGTAACGCTTACAATCCAACACCTGTAAGATTATTGATCTGGAATTAAAAGATAAAGAGGAGGATACGATATGTTTGATAAAGTTTTGATCGCAAATAGAGGAGCAATTGCAGTTCGAATAGAACGCACACTCAAGAAAATGGGAATTGCAAGTGTTGGCGTTTATTCAGAGGCAGATAAAGATAGTTTGCATGTAATAAATGCAGATGAAACCGTATATTTAGGAGATGGTTCTGCAAAGGAGACTTATCTTGATGTGAAGAAAATTTTGGATGCTGCATTAAAGACGGGAGCAAAAGCAGTACATCCAGGATATGGTTTTTTAAGTGAAAATACGGAATTTGCTAGTGAATGTGAAAAAAATGGCATTAAATTTATTGGACCAACTTCAGAACAGATTAAATTGTTTGGATTAAAACATTCCGCAAGAGCATTAGCTGAAAAAGCAGGCGTTCCTTTGCTTTCCGGAACCGGTCTGTTAAGTGGAGTGGAAGAAGCCTTGGAAGCTGCTGAAAAAATTGGCTATCCTGTCATGTTAAAAAGTACAGCCGGAGGCGGTGGAATTGGTATTCGAATTTGCGAAAATGCACAGGAATTAGCAGACAGTTATGACAACGTATGTCATTTGGCAGAGAGTAACTTTAATGATGCTGGTGTATTTGTGGAGAAGTATATTCGAAGAGCAAGACATGTGGAGGTGCAGATCTTTGGTAACGAATTTGGCGAAGTAACAGCCATTGGAGAAAGAGATTGTTCCGCACAGAGAAGAAATCAGAAGGTAGTGGAGGAATCACCAGCACCAAATCTTTCCGATGAAGTTCGAAAGAAAATGTATGCAGCAGCAGAGAGTCTTGCAAAGGAAGTATCCTACCGTAATGCTGGTACGGTGGAATTTTTATATGATGAATCGGAAGAAAAGTTCTATTTCCTTGAGGTGAATACCAGACTTCAGGTGGAACATGGTATCACAGAAGAAGTTATGGGCGTTGATCTTGTAGAGTGGATGGTGAAAGAAGCTGCAGGAGAATTGAAAGATCTTAAATCGAAGGTTGGAAAGCCAAATGGACATGCCATAGAAGTGCGTGTTTATGCAGAGGATTGTATCAATGAATTTCGTCCAGCCAGTGGAAAAGTGGATGAGGTTATTTTTTCCGAGAAAGCAAGAGTGGAAACTTGGATCCGCAAAAATATTGTGGTATCACCATTGTATGATCCAATGCTTGCAAAACTGATCGTTCATGGTAAAGACAGAGCCCAGGCACTTTCAAAGATGGAAAAAGTATTGGAAGAGTCAAAACTATATGGATTGACCACAAATGTACAGTATTTACAGGCATTGCTAAAGACAACGGCATATAGGGAAGCAAAACTGTTTACAAAAATGTTGGATGGATTTTTGCCTGAGGAACATGCGTTGGAAGTAGTAAGTGGTGGAGTGCAAAGTACTGTGCAGGACTATCCAGGAATGATCGGATATTGGACAGTAGGTGTACCACCATGTGGTGCTATGGATAATTACAGTTTTCGGATAGGTAATCAATTACTGGGAAATGAAAAAGATGCTGCAGGAATCGAAATGACTATGAAAGGCGGAAGCTTCAGATTCCGTACAACAACATCATTTGTAATTACCGGTGCGGATATGAAGGCAACTTTGGATGGTATTGAAGTGCCTATGTACACGGTAATTCAGGCAGCACCAATGCAGGTGTTGAAATTTGGCACTTGTGAAAAAGGTATGAGAACCTATCTGTTGGTTGCAGGTGGAATTCAGGTACCTAAAGTGATGGGAAGTTCCTCAACTTTCGTAGACGGGAAATTTGGTGGACATAACGGAAGAACGTTGAGAACAGGTGATGTGCTTCATTTACAGGAAAAATGTTACGTGGCATCGGTTGAGTCGTTTCCTCAGGAATATGCGCCAAAGATCACTAACACATGGACGATCGGTGTGATTCCGGGACCACAGCCTACCAGTGAATATTTGAAGCCAGAATATTTGGATACATTAACGAAAGCAGAGTACACAGTAAACTTTAATAGTGCGAGAACTGGAATTCGATTAAATGGTCCTATCCCACAGTGGGTGAGAGAAGATGGTGGTGAGGCTGGACTACATCCATCTAATATTCATGATAATGCTTATGCCATCGGAACATTGGATCTTACTGGTGATCAGTCTATTTTGCTGGGACCAGATGGCCCTAGTCTTGGTGGATTTGTTTGTCCGGTAACAACAGCAAAGGCAGAATTATGGAAATTAGGACAGTTACATCCAGGGGATACCGTTCGTTTTCAATTGCTAGATCTTGAACAGGCAAAAGAACTTCGCATGGCACAGGAAGCAAATATTAGATTTGAGTATACAGCAGTTTCATTACCTGCACCAATCAAACTTGATCCAGCTTATGCCATCCTGGCAGAGGGAATAGAAGCAGATACAAAATATTTGGTTCGCTTGGATGGTGAGGAAAATATTTTGGTAGAATACGGAGAAATGGAGTTGAATATTGAACTTCGTTTCCGCGCTCATATTTTAATGCAAAAGTTAGAGGAAAAGAAACTTCCAATTATTGATATGACGCCTGGTATAAGATCATTGCAGATTCATTTTGATGTGGATAAGATTTCCACAAAAGAAATGGTGGATGAGATTTTGGATGCCAATAAAAATTTAGGACAGTTGGAGGATATTACGGTACCTTCAAGAATTATTAAATTGCCATTGTCATGGGATGATCCACAGACACAATTGGCAGCACAACGTTACCAGAAGACGGTTCGTCCAAATGCACCTTGGTGTCCAAGTAATCCAGAATTTATCCGTAGAATTAATGGTATGGACAGTGTGGAAGATGTTATGAACATCGTATTTGAAGCAAATTATCTTGTTATGGGATTAGGTGATGTATATTTAGGTGCACCAGTGGCAACACCAACAGATCCAAGACATCGTCTGGTAACAACAAAATACAATCCAGCCAGACCATGGACGCCTGAAAACGCGGTAGGTATTGGTGGCGCATATCTTTGTGTATATGGAATGGAAGGCCCTGGAGGATACCAGTTTGTGGGAAGAACGGTACAAATGTGGAATCCACTTCAGGAGACGAAATTCTTTACAAAAGATAAACCATGGTTATTAAATTTTTTTGATCAGATTAAATTTTATCCTTGTAGTGCAGAAGAAATTCTACAGTATAGAGAGGATTTCCTTAGAGGAAAGTTTGAAATTCAGGTGGAGGAAACTTCCTTCCATTTAGGAGAGTATAAGGAATATTTGGAAAGTATCAAAGAGAGTAGCAAAAAGTTTAAAAAACATCAGGAGGCAGCCTTCGAGGCAGAGAAACAACGCTGGGTAGAGCAGGGACTTGATCACTTTGACTCAGAGGAAGAAACGGTAACATCGGAGGATAGAGTACTTCCGGAAGGTAGTGAGGGGATTGAGGCTGCAATTCCAGGAAGTGTTTGGAAAATTCTTGTTGAAGAAGGACAACAGGTGAAAAAAGGAGAAAATGTTGTAATTTTAGAGAGTATGAAGATGGAATTCCCGATTGCAGCGGAGGAAGACGGTGTGGTTACAGCAGTTTGTGTCACACCTGGAGAGCAGGTTTTGGCTGGACAGTATGTAGTAGGAATAAAGATTGCCTAAGATCAGGAGGTATGGATATGAAGTATTTTCCAGAACAATTAACGATTCAATGGATAAAACAGGCCTATGAAAATAATGAGTTAACACCAGGGGAATTGTTTGAAGAAATATGTAAAAGAGTAGACAAATATGCAGATAAAAATATATGGATCGTGAAGCCTACAAAAGAACTGGTAGAACCATATTTGGAGGCGTTGCCAAAGAAGAGTGAACAGTATCCATTATGGGGAATCCCGTTTGCCATAAAAGATAATATTGATCTGGCAAATGTACCAACTACGGCTGCTTGTGCTGAGTTTGCATATACACCAAAGGAACATGCAACCGTGGTTAATAAATTGATCGATGCAGGTGCGATTCCCATTGGAAAAACAAATTTGGATCAGTTTGCCACAGGATTAGTTGGTACCAGAAGTCCATACGGAGAATGCCACAATGCTTATCAGGATGAAATGATCAGTGGTGGCTCAAGTTCTGGCTCGGCAGTGTCTGTTGCACTAGGAATGGCTGCATTTGCCCTTGGAACAGATACAGCAGGTTCAGGAAGAGTGCCAGCTATGCTAAATACTTTGGTTGGTTGGAAACCATCGGTGGGATCATGGTCTAGTAAAGGTGTTGTGCCTGCTTGTGCCAGCCTTGACTGTGTCACTGTGTTTGCAAATAAGATTGAAGATACAAAGCTGGTGGATCAGATTGCAAAAGGCGTGGATGAACAGTGCCCATGGTCCAAAGCATTTGAGACGAAAGGAGCAGTACTACCCCGAAAGGTATATATTCCAAAGGAAGAACCAGAATTTTATGGAAGCTTTGAGAAGATTTACAGAAAAAAATGGAAACAGACCATTGAAAGAGTCAAACGAATGGGAATTCAGGTGGAATATTTAGATATGACCATGTTTCAACAGGCTGCTTTACTTTTATACGAGGGAGCATACGTTGCAGAACGCTGGGAGGATTTAAAAGATTTTGTGGAAAAGAATCCAGGAAAAACATTTCCGGTGACAGAAACAATCCTTCGTTCTGGTGCGAAAGAAGAAAACACAGCTGCAAAATTGTTTGGTGATCTTCATAAATTGCAGGAGTACAAATCAAAAGCCAGAAATATATTAAAAGATGCTGTGATGATCATGCCCACTGCAGGAGGCTCCTTTACAAGAGATCAGGTAAGAGAAGATCCAATTGTAACAAACAGCAAAATGGGATTATATACAAATCATTGCAATTTGCTTGATATGTCAGCAATTGCAGTTCCGGAAAATTCTATGGATCGCACATATCCATTTGGAATTACGATCTTTGGACGAAGTGATTCACAGAATTTGGTCATGACTTTCGCAGATTTATTTTTGGAGGAAGAAGAGGAACTGTTTGCTGTGTGCGGTCTACATAAGAAAGGATTTGCATTGGAATCTCAGTTAACAAGTCTTGGGGCAAGTTTTGTAGAAAGTACGAAAACAGCTTCCAAATACAAATTATATCGATTGCCAACCAGTCCGGTAAAACCAGGAATGGTATGTAGCAAGGACGGGGCAGAGATTCATGTAGATGTATACAAAATTGCTAAAACAAAATTAGGTAGATTTTTGGATTTGGTTTCAGCTCCTTTGGTGATTGGAAATGTAGAGCTTAAGGATGGAACCAGCGTTAAGGGTTTTTTGTGTGAGGAATATGCCGTTGAAGATGCGGAGGATATTACCATATTGGGAAAATTTGAATAAATACGTGCATTTTATATAGTAGGAAAATCCTTCTTGTACATTGAAATTTGTACGAGAAGGATTTTTTGCACGATAGGATAGTTCGTCCTATGGAAAGTCAATTTTATATGAGCAAGAAGCAAAACGGATTGCGAATATGAAAGAGTTTGTAAGCACGAAGCATTTGCAAGCTTTAATACAAAAACGTATGTGAAAAAGATATGAGAGATTGGTTGTGAGGAAGTGCATCCTTGTGAGGAGAATGGCAATCAGGAATCGGCTTTGGTGTTTTACGGTTCCAGCTTTATTACTGATGCTACAGGTGAATTAGCAGAACAGGATGGTAGAGAAGAAGAACAGGTATTGCTTGTAACGTTTGATTTGGATGAAGTTTTGACCATGCGCCGTGACTGGAGATTATATAGAGACCGAAGACCAGATTATTATGGGAATATCGTAAAATAAAAGTTCCATTAATTGGCAAGTTGGAAGTGTGGAAAAATAATAAATAATATGGTATCGTAATGCTGATTGGGCAAAGGAGCTTGTGCAAATTTTTTTCGCGCAGGCTCCTTTTTTTGGTTAGCCTTGCGGCGTACGTCGCTAGTGGATGGAACAGGAAATCCAATGAAATATGTCTTCAAGAAAAAATTAAGGGAAAAGAAAATACGTTACTATGCCAGTATGGAAAGGAAGATGACACATGCTAAAAGATACAGAATGGTTAACGATCAATAAAATATTGTTGGAATTATATACGGTTGATGATATGACTACGTTGGAAGAAAAGACTTTGAAGGTGTTGAGAATGATGATTCCCTTTACAAAAGGCTATTATATCGTATTGGATGAACACAAACAGATCAACAGAGAGCATACTGTGTTTATTGGAATGGATGACAGTCAGGTTTCAAAGTATTTGGACTGTTTTTATGATCAGGATTATTTACAATATTTATATGAATTTTCGGTTGAGACCTGTGTTTATCAGGATACCACAATTTTAGATGAGACCGTACGAATCAACACTCCTTTTTATCAAATGTATCTGAAACCCTTGGGAATTCCTTATGGTTGCGGAATTATGTTGATTCGAGATGGAAAAGTAATTGCCATTCTTAATTTGTTTCGAGGAGAAAATTTTGGGGATTTCACTGAAAAAGATTTATATATTCTAAATGTGCTTAAAAAGCATATGGAAAATATGTTGATCAATACAATGAAACTTAATCAAAAAGATGAAGCTGTAGCTGTGCGTTTTCAATATATGAAGGATGAATATGGAATGACGGATCGTGAAAATGAAATCCTAAAACTGATCAGTGAAGGAAAATCCAATAGTGACATCTGTGAAGAATTGGTTGTCAGTTTATCCACAGTAAAAAAACATGTGTATAATATATATTTGAAAACAGGAGTGAAAAGTAGAACACAGTTGTTAAATCTGTTATTTCATTCTGCGGAGCGAAGTTTGTAATCATTATCGATGAGTGGGATTGTCTGTTTCGTGATGACAAATTCCTTTTTTATATATTTTTACTCAAACTTCGCACATAAATTTTATCTATGCACCTTGAAAATTCAATATCTGGCATCTATTCAATTGTCAATGTTCAGTAAA
>CADBNB010000194.1 GCA_902795895.1 uncultured Lachnospiraceae bacterium
AATTGGGGATATGATCCTGCGAATTTTAACGCACCGGAAGGATCTTATTCCACAAACCCTTATGATGGAAATGTCCGTATCAATGAATTAAAGCAGATGATACAAGCGCTTCATGATGCTGGAATCAAGGTTATCATGGATGTCGTATATAACCATACATTTGTACCGGATAAGCCACAGGATTTTATGGCTTATTCTCCATATGACAAATTTGTACCAGGATATTATTATAGAACATATGCGAATGGTAAAAAGACAGATGGTTCGGGATGTGGTAATAGTGTAAGAACAGAAGCTTATATGGCAAATAAGTTTATTCGTGAGTCTATGCTTTATTGGGCAGATGAATATAATTTAGATGGTTTCCGTTTGGACTTGATGGGATTGTATGATAATAATACAATGAAAGATATTCGGGCTGATATGGATAAAAATTTTGGAACTGATACAATCCTTATTTATGGGGAAGGTTGGACCGGTAATGATGATTTGTTCAATTATACAGCGGCAAAAGGCGATGAGGGGCTAAATGCAGAAGCAAAAAATAGAGCAGGAAAATGGAGTGCACAGGAACTTGCTGATGCACACATCGGTTTCTTTAATGATACTGGAAGAGATTGTATTCATGGTTTAGCAAATGGAGAGGGAGAAGAACGCAAGGAAATTGGTATGCTTCAGCAGAATATTGCATCAACACCTACAAATGGCCAAAAATACCCATTGGGTATTTTTGGTATGATTCAAGGTGCAGCAGGAAAGAGTGATGGTGATTGGGGACATTGGAGAGCTTATTTCGCTGGAAATTCTAATCAAACTGTGACCTATGATTCTTGCCATGACAATAAAACATTATGGGATAAGCTGGCTGAGACTATTTCTGATGAAAATATGCGTGTTAAATTAAATAAAATGGATGCAGGTTTGTTATTAACTTCACATGGTGGAGCATTTTTGCATGCTGGTGAAGAAATTTGTAGATCGAAAAATGGAACAGAAAACAGTTACGATAGTGGTACAACAATTAACAAGATTGATTGGTCTAATGTGAAGAAATATAACGATAGTTTTGAATATTTCAAAGGAATGATTGGTGTTCGTAAAGCATTTTCTGGCTTCAGAAATGAATACACGACAAAGGGAAGCGTGATACCAGAAAATGATCCAAATGGTGGCTTCCGTGAAGTAGGAAATAGCAATCTTACAAATATGAATAACTTTACAAGTTGTAGTGGATCTAATATCCACAGCATTGGTTACTACTTATCAAACAATGTTTCAGGTGAGTGGAACCAGGTTGCAGTATTAATTAATAATGACAATGCTGACAAAACAGCTACTCTTAGCGCATCAGACGGTTCAACTGCGTGGGTACTTGTTTCAAATGGTTCAAAAGCATCTGTAAAAGGTGTAGAAACAGTAAACAGTAATTCTATTAAAGTACCAGGAAAGTCAGTAGTAGTGGCTGTTCCTAAGAAAACATTTGATGCAAATCCGGATGTAGGAAAAGAAAAGACAAGCATTACATTAAAAACATCTGAAACAAGCATCGAAACTACTCCTGGACAGGCTGTTTCGTTTACAGCAACAGCAACTGGAGCAGAAAAGATTACATTAAGTGCTGCAAATTTACCGGAAGGTGCAAAATTTGATGCAGCAACAGGTAAGTTTACATGGGACAAGGCTGTAGCAGGAACATATTCAGTAAGCATTACAGCAACAGATGGAACAAATAAAACATCAAAGACTGTTACAATTAAGGTTGTTTCTGCAACTACAGGTTTATCAGATTTGATTGCAACTGTGGAAGCAGCAAAACTTAAAGAGGCAGATTATGAAGCAGAAAGCTGGAAAGCATTACAGACTGCATTGACAAATGCAAAATCAGTAGTAGCTAAATCTGATGCTACAGATGCAGAAATCAGCACAGCAAAGAACGCATTACAGAAAGCATATGATGCAATTGTTGCTCAGAAGAAAGCAAAAGATGCATTGACAGAAGCTGTTTCAAAGGCTGGAACTACAATCGTTGAAGCAAAAGCAAACACAGCAAATACAGCAGAAATATTAGCAGATGCGTCTGAGGTATTGCAGGCAGCAGAAGCACTTTTAAAGACTGGTGGCACTGCAGTTGCATATCAGGCAGCAATTGATAACTTGGATGATAGTGTGAAATCACTTGCAACAGGAAGTGGAAAAGGAAGCATTACGGTTTCTTCTGCACCATTCTCAGAGGTTTATGCATATGCATGGACAGTAGTGTCAGGAAAGACAAATGAGTTATTGGGAGCTTGGCCAGGAAAAGCAATGACAAAGAATGCAGATGGAACATATAGCATTAGCACAGATGGCGTGATTGATGGAGATGCCAAGTTTAATCTTATTATCAATGCTGGTAAGTCAGCAGGTAAGCAGACAGATACCATGTCAGATGTAAGTGGTGTTGTTACTGTTAAGTTGGATTCAAATCCAAGCGGAAAAGACACAAATGGAAATGATTTGTACAATGCTACCAAGGAGTGCAAAGCAGCCGGTTCTGCTGAAGCACCTGCAGTATTTAACGATGGATTAAAAGCTGCACTTACAAATGCAGAAAGCTATAAGGCAGAGGATTATACGAAAGAAACATATGCAAAACTTACAGAAGCTGTGGCAGCAGCAAAGGCTGTAGCAGAGAATAAATCTGCAACACAGTTAGAAATCAACAAAGCCGCAAGAACAGTTCGTGCTGCATATGTAGCATTGGTTGCAGTAGTTAAGGAAGAACCGGTTTCAACTGCAGCACCAACAGCAACACCAGATGCAAACGCACCAACAGCAGCACCAGATGAGATTACACCAACACCAACAATTTCAGGAACTACTACACCTGAGCCAACCGTTGCACCAATTTCATCTTTGAAGATTGCAGATGTACTTGTTTCGCCAGAGAAGAAAGTAACAGTTGGAAAGAAAGTAACTGTATATACATCAGTTACAGGTACAACAGGAACTGCAAAATACAAGTATAATGTATACTTAGGAAGTGCAACTACACCAACATATACAAGCGAATATTCAGCAAAAAATGAGTACAGTTTTACTCCTAAGAAAGTCGGAACATATACAATCGAAGTATTGGCAACAGACGATACTGGTGTGACACAGTCTAAAAAGGTATCTTATAAAGTAGTTGCAAAAGCACTTTCTGTTAAGGTTACTGCAAAAGGACTTAAAGTGAAAAAGAATACAAAGATTTCAGTAACTGTTTCAGGTGGAGTTAAGTCATACAAGTATAAATATGTGATTAAGAATGCAAAGGGCAAAAAAGTAAAATCAAAAGCATATTCATCAAGCAAGACTCTTACATGGAAAGCGACAGAAAAAGGTAAATATAAGATTACAGTTACAGTTAAGGATGCTCAGAAGAAGACAAAGACAGTGACAAAGACAGTGACAGTAAAATAATTTACAAAAGGAATGAGTTCTGATAGAAAATAAGTTTTATCAGATTACTCGAAAATAATATTAAAACAGACCAGACGGTATGATAATCCTACTGACGACTTGACAGAGGGAGCCATATGTCTGGTCTGTTTTATTTTTGTTGCAATCTCTTACTCTAGCAATGTTTTTCGAAAAATGATATAATAAAATTGGTTGTGGTACCGAAATATCTCAATTTTAAAGCAAAAAGGAAGTAATGTAGTTGAAGCGAGTAGGAAAGATAAAAGAAACAGCAAAGGAAATGTGGAGTGTATGGAAAATTCAGTGGGATAAGATGAAACTTATTTATGTGCTTGTTCCATGGTATATTTTTGGCATGTGCTTTTGGATTGAACCTTTGGCACAGAAAATATTAGAGTCAATCCTTAAAATGTATGGATACAGTTATATCACTGCAGAGATGATGTTTTCTTTTATGGCAAAGCCTATCGTAATAGCGTATGTGTTTGGTTTGTTTTTTGTATTAGGATTATTTATGTCGGTCATTTATGGCTTTAGTTACCATTATTTGTACTTTGCAAAATTGAAACGTTTTCCAAGAATATGGAACAGTTTGATTTGGACTATAAAAGATGTTTTTCATATCATCAGAAAAAGAAGAATTGGCATTGGTCTTTTGGTGGGAGCCAATATTCTGCTTCAAAATAGCCTGACAGTTGGAATTGCATTTCATAAAATACCATCTTTAAAGTATGTATTTCGCAATTTTATGAAATTATCATATGCAAAATATTTTCTGAATATTTTTATGATTGTCTTGATTATGTTTGTGTTTTTTGAACTGTTTACATTGCCATATATGATTTTTGAAAAACAGGGATTTAAAGAAGCAAGAAAAAATAATCATAAACTACTGAAACATCATTTTATACGTGCATTTTTAGAATGGATATTTTGGACGGTAGTTGCTTCGTTTATTGCCATAGCTTTTTATTATATCGTTATGGGAGTTTGCGTTGTTATTATTCGTCTGTTTGTGGAAGAACAAATGAGAATTGCAGTACTTGTGTCTATGCAGACGCAGATGTATCGTATTACTCTCGTTATGTCGATAGTATTTAATATGACATTTCATGTGTGTGGGAATTTCTGTTTGTTCCATGTAATTAGAGAAAAACAGGGGGAGAATACCGAAAAAAGTGAATACATGGTATCTGCCGATGCATCAACTTATAAAAAGATGAAAATTGTGGGCATTATTGCAATTGTCTTAGTTGCGGTAGATGTTATCTTGGTATATGATCAGGTTGCAAATGGTGGAAATGTGACATTTGCTCATATGGGAGAAGTGGGAATTACATCTCATCGTGGTGATTCAAGAAAAGCACCGGAAAACACAATGCCTGCTATTGAGCTGGCATTAGATACTGAGGCAGATTATGTGGAAATTGATGTGCAGGAGACGAAAGATGGAGAAGTTGTTTTGATGCATGATCCTACAATGAAAAGGACAACAGGGGTTGCAAAAAAAGTTTGTGATCTGACATTGGAAGAAATCAAACAGTTAGATGCAGGAAAATGGTTTTCCGAGGAATATAAAGGTACTCAAATTCCTACATTAAGGGAAGTGTTGGAAGCATGTAAAGGAAAGGTAATGCTTAACATTGAAATAAAGTCAGAAAATGCATCCGCAGATTTTGAACAAAAGGTAGTTAATCTTATAAAAGAATATGACTTTAGCAGACAGTGTGTCATAACATCAGCTCGCAAAAAGAGTTTGAGAGAGGTTAAGAAACTTACGAAAGATATTCGTACCGGATATATATTATCCACTGCCTATGGTCGATATTATTTAGATAGAGAGATTGATTTTGTCAGTATGCGTTCCACTATGATAAATGAACGTGTGGTGAGAATGTCACATAAATATGGTAAAGAAGTTTATGTATGGACGGTAAATAATAAAGAGGATGCTGTTCGTCTAAGCCAGTTAGGCGTTGACAATCTGATTACGGACCGTCCGGTATATATTCGGAATGTAGTGTATGAACAAAGTGACCATATTTCATTATTTACGTTGTTAAAACAGTCGTTACTTATGTTTTGAGTTACGTTATTGTGTATCACAAAGATGTAGAGGTTAGTAAAAGCCGGTCTGGATTTATTATGGGATTGGTTTGAAAGAATAAGTTAGATAATTTGGGGTTAATTTCGGCAATACGAGGGGGAGCTTTATGAAGAAATTACTTAAAACCATGTTGGTTACAAGTACGATAATGGTTGCGGCATTAGGGGTAGGAAGCTATTATCTTATGAAACAGGGCAATGAAATTAAAACGGCAGAAAAAGAGGAAGAATTGCTGGAACTGGATGTGGATGATGGAAAGAAAAAGCCGGTTTATGAAGAGCGAACCATTATAAAGATTCCGTTAGATACTTCAGAAAAGCAGTTAAAAGATGTATATTTTGGTAATTATACGGAAAGTCAGAATAAATTTATCAAGAAGAAAAAGAAGAAAAATATTTATAATTTTGAAAGCCCACTTTGGATTTGGGATTGTTACGGAACAAATCATTTATCCTTATATACATATTTTAAAACTACGGAAAACTGTTATTTAAGATATACCATACAGGTGGATGACAATAATATCCCTAATTTCACAAGAAAAGTGAGAGTGGGAGATGATGTTTCTAACACAAGAGAGCATGAATATCAATTGACTGGTTTTGTGCCAGGAATGCGAAATATCTTAGTGATGGAAATATACAGTGAAGAGGATGAAATCCTTGATAAAAAAGTGTATTCCGTGCAGGTGCCTAAATTGTCATCTGGGGCAGATACAAAGATTTCCATGACTTCCGGTCGAAGCGAGGAAAAGATGTCAAATGGATTTTATGTTGTCTATGGAAAGAAAGACATCTGGCTTTATGACAATAGCGGTGTGTTGCGTGGAGAGATTCCTTTGGTGAAACGTGCAACCCAGAATCTCATTGTGGAAGAAAGCAAAATGTATTATGGCATTGATTCAAATCATTTTGTAAAGATATCCTCTGACGGAGCAGTGGAACATGTATATTCTATTGGAAAATATGAACAGTACGGTCAATGGATGTACAATGGTTACGGAAGCATGTGGATTATGGCTACGGAGCCTGGAAAGAAAAATAAATCCATCAGGGATACCATACTTGCGGTTGATTTGGAAAATAGTAGTGTGACTAAGCTATTTAGTATGGACCAGTTTATGCCGGATGTTGTGAAGAAGGCAAAGATAGGAAAAAACAAAAAACTTAACTGGATTGATTTAAATTCCATTGCACAGGTAAACAGCGATGAAATGCTTGTAAGTTCCAGAGAATTGTCAACCATATTTAAAGTGATACATATCACCAGCCGTTCGCCGAGAATATCATTCCTTATTGGTGAAGAAAAGACCTGGAAAAAGACATCCATGGAGAAAAGACTCCTTGATAAAACAGGGCAGGAGGAAGCGGATGCAAAGCAGGCGGAAGATCAGGCAAACAGTGTGCTTGATTTAGGAGCTGCTGCAGAAGTATTTTTGGCACCATTTGGACAAAGTTACATTGAAGTTGAAAAATCTTCGGCTTTGACGGAAGGTCAGTATTATTTGTATGTGTGGGATTCCAATTATGGCTATTCTTCTACAAGACCGGACTTAAAATGGTCAAGATACGATGGAGTTGGTACAAAGAAATTTGATGCAAGACTTTCTTTTGTTAAGAAATTTTTAGTAGATGAAACACTTGCCCAATATAATATTGACAGTTCCCAGGATGTTGTTTATACAAAAGAAAATGGAAATATGCAGTATTATGATAATCACAGAATAGACAGTTATGGAAATGCTAAAAGCTACGCAGAATATGATAAAACCGGAAAGATGATACGAAAATTCAGTTATGAAATATCAGATGTGACACACGTAGAGAAACAAAACTTAAAAAATATCTGGTATCAATAAAGAAGGAGAAAAAGCACCGAAGGATTGGTGCTTTTTTTTTGATGAGAAATGTGGTACACTAGTTATAATTGCGTGTATTTTGTCAAAGTTGAAGGCAAAATTAAAGAAAGGATTGAGCAAAGAACTATGGAAAAGCTTATCGTTGAAATTAAAAAAGAAATTACAGAAGCATTTGTCAAAGCAGGTTATGATGAAAAATTCGGTATGGTCAGCGTTTCAAACAGACCGGACTTGTGTCAGTATCAGTGTAACGGAGCCATGGCTGCAGCAAAACAGTACAAAAAGGCACCAATTATGATTGCAAATGAAGTAGTAGCACTTTTGGAAAATAGTGAAACCTTTGAAAAAATCGAGGCAATTGCTCCTGGTTTTATCAATATTACTTTAAAAGGAGAGTTCATTGCCAATTATGTTTCAGATATGGCAATGAGTCCTAAGTATGGTGTAGAAGAAGCAAAAAATCCTAAGACCATCATTATTGACTACGGCGGACCAAACATCGCAAAACCACTTCATGTTGGACATTTGCGTTCTGCTATTATCGGTGAGAGTATTAAGCGTTTTGGAAAATATATGGGACATAAAGTAATCGGAGACGCTCATTTGGGTGACTGGGGATTGCAGATGGGACTTATTATCACTGAGTGTAAGAAACGTAATCCTGACTGGGTGTATTTTGATGACAATTACGAAGGAGAATATCCAAAGGAAGCTCCATTTACCATGTCAGAATTAGAAGAAATTTATCCATATGCAAACGCATATTCCAAAGAACATCCGGAATATCGTGAAGAAGCACAAAATGCCACATTCCTTTTACAAAACGGTAAGAGAGGATACTATGCATTATGGGAGCATATATTAAATGTATCAGTAAATGATTTAAAGAAAAACTACACAAAATTAAATGTAGAGTTTGATCTTTGGAAGAAAGAAAGTGACGCACAGCCATATATCAAAGATATGGTGCAGGGTATGAAGGACGGCGGATATGCGTACATTTCAGAAGGAGCGTTAGTTGTTGACGTTAAGGAAGATACAGACAAAAAGGAAATTCCTCCATGTATGATTCTTAAGTCAGACGGAGCTACACTTTACAATACTACAGACCTTGCAACGATTGTAGAGCGTATGAAACTCTTCAAGCCGGATGCCATCACATACGTAGTAGATAAGCGTCAGGAGTTGTATTTTGAGCAGGTATTCCGTTGCGCAAAGAAGACAAAGTTAGTTGGAGATGACACAAAACTTACTTTCCTTGGTTTTGGTACCATGAACGGAAAAGACGGAAAACCATTTAAGACAAGAGAAGGCGGAGTTATGCGTCTGGAAACTTTGATTAAGAATATTACGGATGCCGTATATGACAAGGTTTCTGACCGTGATATCAGCGAGGATGAAGCAAGAGAAATTGCCCGTAAAGTAGGTGTGGCAGCACTTAAGTATGGTGATTTGTCAAATCAGGCATCAAAGGACTACATCTTTGATATTGAAAGATTTTCATCATTTGAGGGAAATACAGGTCCATACATTTTATACACTATCGTGCGTATCAAATCGATTTTGGCAAAATACACAGAAAAGAACGGTGCGCCGGATGCAGATGCTAAGATGCTTGCGCCTGTAAAGAAGAGCGAGACAGATTTGATGCTTGCATTGGCTAAGTTTAATGACATGATGGAAAATGCATTTGAAGAAAATGCACCTCACAAAGTATGTCAGTACATTTACGAATTATCAAATGCGTTTGCAGGATTTTATCATGAAAACAAAATTATTGCAGAGGAAGATAAGGCTCGTCAGAGTTCTTGGATTTCTTTGATTACATTGACAAAAAATGTATTGGAGACATGTGTTGACTTATTAGGTATGGAAGCACCTGAAAGAATGTAGAGGGGAGTGCTTAAAATGACATTAAAAACTTTGATTGAAAAGTTATCCTATGAAGTGGTCCAGGGAAATGAAAATATAGAAATCACAGAGTTAGTTTTTGACTCACGTAAGGCATGTGAAAATGGTGTGTTTGTCTGTATAAGCGGTGCTGTGGTTGACGGACATACCTTTGTGGAGGAAGTAGTACAAAAAGGCATTACAGCGGTGGTTGTAGAGAAGGAAGTTAGTGCACCGGAAGGTGTGACTATCATTCGTGTAGATAGTACGAGACTTGCTCTTGCTTGTATGTCGGCAGCATTCTTTGGATATCCTGCAAAAGAATTGAAAACAATAGGTATTACAGGAACCAAAGGAAAGACGACTACTTCCTATATGGTAAAATCTATCTTAGAAAAAACAGGTTTCAAGACAGGACTTATCGGTACCATTGAGACAATCATTGGTGATAAGCATATTCCAGCGGTAAACACTACTCCGGAGTCATATATCGTGCAAAAGACATTTCGCGAGATGGTGGAAGCAGGAATTGAATGTGTGGTAATGGAAGTTTCGTCTCAGGGACTTATGTTACATCGTGTTGGCGGATTTACCTTTGACTACGGTATTTTTACAAATCTTGAACCGGACCATATCGGACCAAATGAGCACAAAGATTTTGATGAATATATGCATTGCAAAGGTATGTTATTTAAGCAGTGTAAAGTTGGTATTGTAAACATTGATGATGAGCATGTAGAAGGAGTTTTGGAAGGACATACCTGCGAGCTTGAAAGCTTCGGTTTTTCAGAAAAAGCAGATTTAAGAGCTTCCAATGTAGAACTTCTTAATCAACCGGGATTTTTAGGTGTTTCTTATGAGATATCAGGAAAGATGAACATGAAGGTTGCCATTGATGTTCCGGGAAACTTTAGTGTGTACAATTCTTTGGCTGCTATTTCTATCTGCCGCCATTTCGGTGTGAAAGATGAAGCTATTATTGAAGCACTAAAAGGTATCAGAGTAAAGGGAAGAGTGGAGTTATTATCTGTGTCTGACCATTACACTATGATGATTGATTATGCACACAATGCCATGAGTCTGGAAAGTTTACTGACTACCCTTAGACAGTACAATCCAAAGCGTCTGGTATGTATGTTTGGTTGTGGAGGAAACCGCTCGAAACTTCGTCGTTTTGAGATGGGTGAGGTTTCTTCGAAACTTGCGGACCTTACGGTGATTACTTCGGATAATCCTAGAAATGAAGAGCCACAGGCTATTATGGATGATATTTTAACCGGAGTGAAAAAAGCAGACGGCGAGTACGTTATGATTGCCGACCGTAAAGAAGCAATCCGTTACTGTATGGTCAATGCCAAAGAGGGCGATGTTATCGTGCTTGCAGGAAAAGGCCATGAAGATTATCAGGAAATTCAGGGTAAAAAGTATCATATGGATGAGAGAGAACTTGTTGCTGAAATCAGACAGGAAGAAGGTATCTAACTCAGCCGTAGTTTAAGCTCTGACTGAGTGAAACGCTCCGTGAGGATGCGCATGGATTTATAGAAAGATTGGATGAAGGTTTAATGAGTTATGCAAGGGTGATTGTGAATATTTCGCATGAAAATTTGGATAAATTTTATGAATATGAAATTCCAAAAGAGTGGGAAGAAACCATTCAGGTAGGCTCTCAGGTGCTCATTCCTTTTGGAGCAGGCAATAAGCTTATAAAGGGATTTGTGCTTGGAATAACCGAGGGTTCACAATTTGATCCTGCCAAAATTAAACCATTAAAAGAAGTATTACAGGATGGGATGGTTTTGGAAAGTCAGTTCATTCAATTGGCTGCATGGATTCGAAACCGATATGGTGCTACCATGAATGACGCCTTGCGGGCTGTGCTTCCTGTGAAGCGAAAAATGAAGGAGAAAGAAGTAAGATATCTCCACCTTCAGGCTTCCATGGAGCGTATGGAACGTTTTCGTGCAGAGTGTGAGCGAAAGAAATACAAAGCAAGACTTCTTTTAGCGGAAACACTGATGGATTGCCCGGAGATTGAAATAGGCGATGCCATAAAAAACTATGGTGTCAGCAGAGAGGCAATCAAAGCTTTTGAACAGATGGGTATTCTTTCTATTTCTTCTGAAAGAACTTATCGAAATCCGGTGGAAACGAGAGTTTGCGAAGAGAGAAAAGTGACCTTGACTGAGTCACAAGAAAACATTGTGGAAGATATCTGGAAGGAATATGAAGACGGTGTGCGAAACACCTATTTGATCCACGGAGTTACAGGAAGTGGAAAAACAGAAGTATACATGGAATTGATGGAACGGGTGGTAAGAGAGGGAAAACAGGTAATCTTTCTTATACCGGAAATAGCATTGACCGTTCCTATGGTGGAACGATTTTATCAGCGGTTTGGCGACAGTATTTCTGTTCTTCATTCAAAATTATCGGATGGAGAACGCTCGGATCAGTATGAGAGAGCAAAAAATGGTGAGATATCTATTATGATTGGCCCTCGTTCCGCTTTGTTCACACCATTTTCAAATATTGGTCTTATAATCTTAGATGAAGAGCATGAACCTAGTTTTGTAAATGAAAATCAGCCAAAGTACCATGCCAGGGAAGTTGCCATTTACCGGGCAGAAATGTGTGGTGCCAGTGTGGTTTTAGGTTCTGCCACACCTAGTTTGGAAAGCTATTATGCTGCAAAACAGGGGATATACAAGTTGTATGAATTAAAGGAACGGGTTGGTGACAGTCAGTTGCCAAATGTTACAGTTATCGATTTAAGGGAAGAATTAAAGGCGAGAAACCGTTCCATTTTTAGCAGATATTTGTCACAGCGCATCAATGAATGTCTGGAACAAAAAAAGCAGATACTTCTTTTTATCAACCGAAGAGGCTATGCTGGATTTATTAGTTGCAGGGCATGTGGACATGTTTTAAAATGCCCACACTGTGATGTTTCCCTGACAGAGCACAACAATGGAAAACTTATGTGTCATTATTGTGGATATGAAGTAGTAAAACCAAGCGTTTGTCCAAGCTGCGGTTCAAAATATATCGGTTCTTTTGGCGTGGGAACCCAGAAAGTGGAAGAAATGGCAAGAAAGGAATTTCCTAATGCCAGAATTCTTCGAATGGATGGGGATACCGTCAGCAAAAAGGGAGAGTATGAGAAAATACTTAACCAGTTTAATGCTGGCTTTGCAGACATTCTTATTGGAACACAGATGGTTGCCAAAGGACATGATTTTGAAAATGTTTCCTTAGTAGGCGCCATGGCTGCAGATTTATCTCTTCACATGAATGATTTTCGAAGCGCTGAGCGAACCTTTCAGCTCCTATCCCAAGCAGGAGGAAGAGCAGGAAGACGAAAGAAGCAGGGGGAATTTATCATTCAGACCTATGATCCGAAGCATTATAGCATAGTGATGACGAAAGACGCGGATTACCAAGGGTTTTATGAAAAAGAGATGGCATATCGGGGATTGTTAAATTATCCTCCTCTGGGACATGTTTTGGCGATTATGGTTTCGTCAAAATATCAGGAACGTCCGGATAGAACAGCCAGACTGTTAGCTTTGGCAGTGAAAGATAAATTCCCACAGATACAGCTTATAGGTCCGGTAAATGCTACGATTTATAAGTTAAATGACAGATATCGTAAAGTGATGTATCTTAAATCTGCTGATTTAGAGCAGTTGATTGAAGGAAAAAACTTTTTAGAAGAATATATTCACTTTTCTGAACAGTTTAAATATGTGACCGTATCCTTTGATATGGATCCGATGAACGGTTATTAAAAAGAATAATAGAAAGAAAATGAAAGGAAGAAAAACAAATGGCATTAAGAAATATCAGAGAAATTGGAGATGACATTTTAACAAAGAAAGCAAGAGAAGTAAAAGAAATCACTCCAAGAATTGTAGAACTTATCGAGGATATGCTTGAGACAATGTATGAGGCTCAGGGAGTTGGTCTTGCAGCACCTCAGGTAGGTGTTTTAAAAAGAATTGTAGTGATTGATGTGGATCCGGGAGAAGAACCAAATCCAATCATTCTTATCAATCCGGAGATTTTAAAAGTATCCGGAGAACAGACAGGATACGAAGGTTGTCTAAGTGTGCCTGGTAAATCAGGATTGGTTACAAGACCAAATTATGCGAAAGTAAAGGCATATAATATCAACATGGAAGAGTTTATCATTGAAGGTGAAGAATTGTTGGCGCGTTGTCTGTGTCATGAAATTGACCATTTGGATGGACATCTTTATGTAGAAAAAGTAGAAGGTGATTTGCTTTCAAATGAAGAATTACAGGAAAAATTAGAGGCTGCTCAGGAAGAGATGGAGCAGTAAGAATAAAAATAAAAAACAAAAAAAGGAAAGGACGTGGATAAATGCGAGTTGTATTTATGGGAACGCCGGATTTTGCAGTGGGAACATTAGAAGAAATCATAAAAGCCGGTCATGAAGTTTTAGCAGTATTTACACAGCCGGATAAACCAAAGGGACGAGGAAAGGCGATGCAATTTCCACCGGTAAAGGAAACTGCACTGGCACATGATTTGACTGTGTATCAGCCGGAACGGGTGAAGGATGAGGAATATGTATCTATTCTTCGAGAATTAAATCCGGATGTGATTGTTGTTGTGGCTTTTGGACAGATTCTTTCTAAAGAAATACTTGATTTACCACGTTTTGGATGTGTGAATGTACATGCGTCATTGCTTCCAAAATACCGTGGTGCTGCACCAATTCAGTGGGCAGTTATTGACGGTGAAAAGGAAAGTGGCGTGACTACCATGCTTATGAATGAGGGAATAGATACCGGGGATATGCTGAAAAAAGTTGTAGTACCTTTGGATGAAAAGGAAACCGGAGGAAGTCTGTTTGATAAACTTGCAGAAGAAGGCGCTAAATTATTAGTGGAAACATTGGTAGATTTGGAAAATGGAACAGCTACAAGAACACCTCAGGATCATGACAAAGCCACAAAAGCAAAAATGCTTCGAAAAGAACTGGGATTGATTGATTTTACAAAATCTGCAGTAGAAATTGAGCGATTGATACGCGGACTTAATCCTTGGCCAAGTGCATACACAGGATACAAAGGGAAAACTCTTAAAATCTGGGATGCAACAGTTATAAATGAGGATAAGCCGGGAGAAGCAGGACAGATTGTGGAAGTTACAAAGAATTCTTTAATTGTAAAGACAGGGGATGGACTTCTTTCGTTAGAGGAAGTGCAATTGGAAGGTAAAAAAAGAATGGAAATCGACGCATTTCTTCGTGGAAACATGGTTGAAATCGGGACAAAATTAGAAAGATAATTTCTTAGGTAGTTTTTGGTTCAAGAATAGTATATTCTAAATGATAGCCATAGTATAAAAAAGATTTCTTAAGAACATAAGTAAAACTAGGAGGCGGTATTATGTTATATATGTATTCAGGATATTATTTTGATTCAACATATATATTAATCATTCTTGGTTTGTTATTGACATTAGGTGCTTCGTTGTATGTGAAGGCGAGCTTTGCAAAGTACAAAAATGTCAGAAACTATTCCGGATTGACAGGAGCAGCTGCGGCAGAGAGAATACTTCACAATGCAGGAATTTATGATGTTCGTATTGAACACATTTCAGGAGATTTGACGGATAATTATGATCCAAGATCAAAAGTGCTTCATTTATCAGATTCTGTTATAAACAGCACTTCTGTTGCGGCTATCGGAGTTGCGGCTCACGAATGCGGACATGCCATTCAGCATGCAAAAGCCTTTGCACCATTAAAGCTTAGATCTGCCATGGTTCCAACCGTAAATATTTGTTCTATGGCATCATGGCCACTGATTTTAGCAGGAATTTTTTTGGGATATAGTCGCACGTTGATTTTCCTTGGTATTTTGGCATTTGCCGTTGCTGTATTATTTAGTATCGTTACATTGCCGGTAGAATTTGATGCTTCACACAGAGCACTTAAAATACTTGGCACAACAGGAATGCTTCGTGATCAGGAACTAAGACAGGCAAAGTCAGTATTAACTGCGGCAGCCCTTACTTATGTAGCGGCAGCAGTATCTATGATTTTACAGTTACTTCGTTTGCTTATATTGTTTGGAGGAGACCGTAGAAAATGACAGATAAGTCAAAAATAAATGTTCGGGAAATTTCCCTGGAAGTTCTCATAAAAGTTTTGGAAGATGGAGAATACAGTAGTGCAGTGATTGGTCAGGTACTTCAAATCTATCAGCATTTAGAAAAGCAGGACAGAGCTTTTTTAACGAGACTTTGTGAGGGCACCATCGAACGAATGATAGAACTTGATTATATACTTAATCAGTTCTCAAAAGTGAAAGTGAAAAAAATGAAACCGGTCATTCGTAACATTTTGCGAATGGGCGTGTATCAGTTATTGTATATGGAACAGGTTCCGGCAAGTGCTGCTTGTAATGAAGCAGTCAAGCTTGCACAGAAGAAAGGGTTTCATAACCTGAAGGGATTTGTAAACGGTGTTCTTCGTAGTATTGAGAGAAAGAAAGATACACTAAGTTATCCCAAAAAAGAAGAACAGCCATTTTTGTACCTTTCTCTTAAGTATTCAACCCCTGAGTGGATTGTAAAAATGTGGACGAAACAATATGGTATGGAGATTACAGAGAAGATGCTTGAGGCAAGTTTTTCTGAAAAGCCTACCACGATACGTTGTAATTTATCAAAATGCAGTATGGATGAATTAACAGCTATGTTGAAAGAAGAAGAGGTTCATGTGGATAAAGCTGCTTATGTAGACTCAGCGTTGTGGATAAGTTCTTACAATTATCTTCAAAAATTAAACTCATTTAAAAGCGGATATTTTACGGTGCAGGATGAAAGCTCTATGTTAGTTTCGTTAGCTGCTGATATAAAGAAAGGTGATTTGATTGTTGACGTGTGTGCTGCTCCCGGAGGAAAAAGCATGCATGCTGCAGATTTGCTAAATGGAACCGGAAAAGTATCCAGCCGTGATCTGACACCGATGAAAGTTGAAAAAATCATGGAAAATGTACAAAGATTAGGTTATACCAACGTGGAATCTAAAATTTGGGATGCCACAGAAGTGGATGAGGAATGGGTTGGAAAAGCAGATGTGGTGATTGCGGATCTTCCTTGTTCCGGACTTGGAGTCATTGGAAAGAAAAATGATATTAAGTACAAGGCTTCTGAAGAAGGTATCAAAGAGCTGGCAGCATTGCAAAAAGAGATTTTGTCTGTGGTTTCTACCTATGTAAAACCGGGAGGAACATTGATTTATAGTACTTGTACCGTAAATCATCAGGAAAATGAAGAAAACGTTGATTGGATAGAGAAAAATCTTGGTTTGGAATTACAATCATTAAATCCATATATTCCGAAAAAGTTACAAGGTGATACTACAAAACAAGGGTATTTACAACTATTTCCCGGAATACATCAAACCGACGGTTTCTTTCTGGCAAGATTTCAGAGAAAGGAGTGATGTAGCATGGAACTGATTGATATCAAATCCCTGGATTATGATGAATTATTGGAAACCATGGCACAGCTTGGGGAAAAAACTTTTCGTGGAAAGCAGGTTTATCAGTGGCTTCATGAAAAATCCGTTACATCTTTTGATGAAATGACAAATTTGTCAAAGGCATTGCGGGAAAAATTACAGCAGCAATGTTACATAGCTCCGGTGACAGAGATTACCAAGTTGACTTCAAAAGATAAAGCAACTTCAAAGTTTTTGTTTGGTTTAAAAGATGGAAGTGTGATTGAAAGTGTACTTATGAAATATAAGCACGGAAACAGTGTGTGTATTTCATCACAGGTTGGCTGCCGTATGGGATGTAACTTTTGTGCATCAACCTTGGGAGGATTAGAACGGAATCTTACCGTATCTGAGATGCTTGGACAGATTTACGCCATTCAGAATATTTCGGGTGAACGGGTTTCCAATGTGGTAGTTATGGGAACGGGAGAGCCTATGGACAATTACGACAACTTTGTAAAATTTGTCCGAATGCTTACAGATGAGCATGGCTATAACATCAGTCAAAGAAATATTACCGTATCAACTTGTGGTTTGGTTGAAAAAATCAAACAATTAGCGGATGAAAAGTTTTCCATTACTTTGGCAATTTCACTACATGCGCCAAATGATGAGGCAAGAAGGCGATTGATGCCTATTGCAAATAAATATTCCATCAAAGAAATAATGGAAGCATGTGATTATTATTTTGAAAAAACAGGGCGACGTGTTAGTTTTGAATATAGTCTGGTTCAGGGAGAAAATGACAGCGAAGAGTTTGCAAAACAGCTTGGAGCATTGTTAAAAGGGAAAAATTGTCATGTAAATTTAATCCCTGTAAATCCGATAAAAGAGAGAGATTATAAAGATTCAGATGCAACTTTTGTGAAAAATTTTAAAGTGACACTTGAAAAATTAGGAATAAATGTTACTATAAGAAGAGAAATGGGAAGAGATATTGATGCTGCATGTGGGCAGTTAAGAAGAAGTTATATAAACAAAAAAGAGGAGGAATAACATGAAAGCATTTTCCAAGACAGATGTTGGACGGGTTCGTTCCGTGAATCAGGATTATGTTTTCTGTTACGATGAACCGATAGGAGCGTTATCTAATCTATTTTTGGTAGCTGACGGAATGGGAGGTCATCAGGCAGGAGATTATGCATCCAGATGTTGCGTGGAAACAGTCAGCAAATGTGTGAAAAACACATCGTCAAGTTTGCCAATTGAGATTATGGATGAGGCAATTCAGGAGGGTAATATCACAGTTTATCGTGAGGCAGAACACAATGCGTCTCTTTATGGAATGGGAACTACATTAGTAATTGCTACTGTTTTAGGGAACGATTTATATGTAGGAAATGTAGGAGACTCCAGAGCATATCTTACAAGAAATGGAAAGTTAAGACAGATTACAGAAGATCATTCGTGGGTAGAGGAAATGATAAGACTTGGAGAGTTAGAAAGATCCGAGGCTAGAACCCATAAAAATAAAAATGTCATTACCAGAGCCATAGGAACCGGTCCTTTTGTACAGCCTGATTTCTTTGAAATTCAGGTAATAGAGGGAGATATTCTATTGATGTGTACTGATGGATTGTGCAATATGGTGGAAGATGAGGAAATATTAGAAATTCTTTCTAGTGATATGGAATTGGAAGAGAAGGGAAATGAACTCATTCGTGTTGCCAATGCCAATGGTGGTAGGGACAATATCGGAGTTGTATTAGTACAGATTTAATAACAGGAAGTTTTGCTTTTATTTTGAAAGTAAAAGGAGTACTTGAGAAAGATGCAGCTATAAGGAGGAGAACGATGACAATACGAACAGGTATGTTTATCAATGACCGATATGAAATAATAGACAAAGTTGGAAGCGGAGGAATGGCAGATGTTTATAAAGCAAAAGACCATCGATTAAACCGTTTTGTCGCAGTTAAGATATTAAAAGCAGAATTTAGTAATGATGTAAAATTTGTAGAAAAATTTAGAGCTGAAGCGCAGGCAGCAGCTGGTTTATCACATCCAAATGTTGTAAATGTATACGATGTTGGTGATGAAAATGATATGTATTATATCGTTATGGAACTTGTGGAGGGGATTACACTTAAGAGCTTTATAGAAAGAAAAGGAAAGCTTGGTGTAAAAGAGGCTGTAGGTATTGCCATACAGATTGCACAGGGTATGGAAGCTGCTCATAGCAATCACATTGTTCATAGAGATATTAAACCGCAAAACATTATTATTTCCCGTGAAGGAAAAGTAAAGGTGACTGATTTTGGTATTGCAAAGGCAATCAGTTCCGATACCGTTACATCAAATGCCATGGGTTCTGTGCACTATTTGTCGCCGGAACAGGCAAGAGGTGGCTTTAGCGACGAAAAGAGTGATATCTATTCACTTGGTGTGACTATGTATGAGATGCTTACCGGTAGAGTTCCTTTTGTTGGGGAAAATACAGTATCAGTGGCACTTAGCCATTTGCAGGATGATCCAATTCCACTTAGAAGTTTGGAGCCATCCATTCCGGTTAGTTTAGACCGAATTGTGCAAAAATGTATGCAAAAGCGTTCAGAATACCGCTATCTAAGTGCATCAGCTTTGATTAATGACTTAAAATTGGCTTTGTCACAGCCGGATGGAGCTTTTGTACAGCTTATGACAGACCAGCAGCTTAACAGTTCGCCTACGATTAACATGACACAGGACGAATTGCAACAGATTAGAAATGCTGTTAATGTTTCGGGGGATACAAAGATCCAGCCGGTAAAAGATGTTCTTGAAGCAGAGCAGACGTCTGCTACAAAGAATGATAAGAAAGATGATTATGATGATGATGAAGTAAATCCTAAATTAGAAAAGTTAATGAGTGCCGGTGGTGTGTTAGCCGGAATTTTGATCGTATTTATTATCATCTACATTGTGTTTAAAATGAGTGGATGTTTTGGTGGCGGTAGTGTGGATGAGGAACCAACATCAAGTCCGCAGGCAACTGAAAAAGTTATCGAGAAGCAGGAGCAGAGAGTTCCAGATGTAGTTGGATTAAAGCTTGATGATGTAAAGAAACAACTTGAAACAATGGGATTGACAGTTGATGTAAAAGAACAGGCATCATCTGAAGCAGAAGCAGGAACTATTCTTGATCAGAGTCTTCAAAAGGACACTTTGATTGAAGATGATATGACAATTGAACTTACGGTTAGTTCAGGAGCTGAAACAATCAAGGTAACAGATGTTACAGGCAGAACTGCAGAAGATGCAAAGAGTGTTTTAGAGGCTCAGGGCTTTAGTGTAACAGAGCAGAGTGTATATGATGATTACAAGAAAGAGGGAACGGTTGTAAAGACAAATCCTAGTGCAAATTCGGACGCAAGAAAAGGCGAGACAATCGTTATATATGTAAGCCAGGGACCAGAAGATAAATCAGTAATTGTTCCTGATCTTCGTGGAAAGACAAAGGCAGAAGCAAAGAAGATTTTAAGTGGTTTAGGATTAGTACTTGATACTGCAAATGCAAGTTACGAATATAGTAATACTTATCCATCAGGACAGATTATTTCACAGAATTATTCTGCAGGAAATTCAGTGGATAAAGGTACTGTAATCGTAGTTACTTATAGTAATGGAAAGCAGCAGACCTACAAGTATTACGCAAAAAATGTAACTATTGAAACAAATCCATTTGATGATGAAGAGGAGTCTGGAATCATAAAAATCATCTTAGAGCAGGATGGAAAGAGTAAAAAAGTATATTCAGGAAACTGTGATATGTCTATGTTCCCATTGCCAATCGGAACGATTGAAGGATATTCAGATAGTACAGGAACATTAGTCATCTATAGAGATGGAACAGAGTATGGAAGACAGTCTGTTTCATTTACAAAGGTAGCAGAATGATGAAGGGGAAAATTGTAAAAGGAATTGCAGGATTTTATTACATTCATACAGGCGAGAAAGGCCTGTATGAATGTAAAGCTAAGGGAATATTTAGAAATAAAAAGATGAAACCGCTAGTGGGAGACGATGTGGAGATTGATATTCTTGATGAGGAGAAAAAGATTGGGAATATCACATCAATGGCAGAACGACAGAATAGTCTGATACGTCCGGCTGTTGCCAATGTTGACCAGGCGGTTGTTATTTTTGCGTGCGCAAAACCGGCGCCAAATCTTAATCTGTTAGACCGGTTTTTAATCAGTATGGAGCAGAATGGCGTGGATACGGTCATTTGCTTTAATAAATGTGAGTTGGTATCTGAGGAAGAAAAAGAAAAACTGGCAGCTATTTATGAGAAACATTATAAAGTGTTGTTTATCAGTTCTAAATCAGGTCAGGGATTGCAGGAATTAGAACGATTGTTAGAACATAAAACCACCGTTCTTGCAGGACCTTCCGGAGTGGGAAAGTCAACCACTATCAATCATTTAGTGCCGGAGGCACAGATGGAAACCGGACAGATTAGTCAGAAGATTGACCGAGGAAAGCACACTACCAGACATTCAGAATTGTTTTGTCTGAAAGAGGACACGTTCATTATGGATACGCCGGGATTTACTTCGTTGTATGTGACGGATATAGAGAAGGAAGATTTGCGTTTTTATTTTCCTGAGTTTGAACCATACGAAGGTACATGCAGATTCCAAGGCTGTGTACATGTTCATGAGCCGGATTGTGCCGTACAGAATGCGGTGGAAGACGGTAGTATTGATAAAAACAGGTATGAAAATTATTGTTTGTTCTATGAAGAACTAAAAGAGAAGAAGAAATATTAGGAGGATTTTTATGTATAAGTTAGCACCATCCATTTTATCAGCGGATTTTTCAAAATTAGGAGAGGAAATTGCAACGATTGAACGTGCAGGTGCACAGTATGTTCATATCGATGTAATGGACGGAAGTTTTGTTCCAAGCATTTCCTTTGGAATGCCTATTATGAAATCTATCCGCAAGCAGTCAAAATGTGTGTTTGATGTACATTTGATGATTGATGAGCCTGTGAGATATTTGAAAGATTTCAAAGAT
>CADBNB010000195.1 GCA_902795895.1 uncultured Lachnospiraceae bacterium
GGAAGAAATATTTGGGGATGCCCTACAGATTCAAATGCTGATTTCGCTTGGATTCAGCATATGGTTACTTCTATGGATCCTCAGAAGGGAAAGTGCGTTGTGGTTATGCCACAAGGCGTTCTTTTCCATGGTGGAAAAGAGGGAGAGATCAGAAAGAAACTGATTCTGTCAGATAAGGTGGAGGCAGTAATCACTTTCGTTGGTGGTTTGTTCTTCGGAGCAGGAGTCTCTGCATGCGTAGTATGTATGAACAACAACAAACCGGCTGATCATAAGGGCAAGGTTTTACTGATAGACGGAAGTACAATTTACACAGCAAAGCGTGCGCAGAACATTATGTCTGATGAGGATGTTGATAAAGCATTTAAGCTTTATGAAGATTATGCAGACGTTGTGGGCTTCTCTAAGGTTGTCACAATGGAAGATCTGGAAGCACATGATTACACGCTGTCCGTGAATACATATATTGAAAAACCTGCAGCACCTCCAATAGATCCGGCAAAGGTTAAAAAGGAATATTTCGAGGCACTTGAAGAAGTAAAAAGATGTGAGACAAAGCTATATGATCTTTTGAAGGAAGGAGGATATCTTGAATGAGTGACAGGATCGAACTAAACGAGCTTGAAGCATATTTGTACTCTTCTGCGGATATCCTTCGAGGACACGTAGATGCAAGTGATTACAAGTCATTTATATTTCCGCTACTTTTCTTTAAACGTATCTGCGATATATATGACGAGGAAAACGAAAAGCTTGTTGAAGAATACGGAGAAGAAGGGGCTGCCTTTATGGGAGCGACGGCCCATCGCTTTGTGATTCCAGAGGGGCACCATTGGAAGGATGTAAGAAACACTACTGAAAATATCGGTACGGCAATCGTAAATGCTTTTTATGAGGTCGAGCAGGCCAATGAGGATAAAAAGACTCATGAGAAGATTTTGCTTGGCGTGTTTGGAAGTGCTCCGTGGGCAAATAAAAACCGTTTGCCAGATGAAACCTTAAAGAATCTGATCGAGCATTTCAGCACAAAAACTCTGTCATTAACAAATTGTCCTGAGGATGAGCTTGGTCAGGCTTATGAGTATCTGATAAAGAAATTTGGCGATGATAGCGGACATACATCGCAGGAGTTTTATACCAACCGTACCGTTGTTCATTTGATGACCGAAATGCTGAGACCACAGCCGGGAGAAACGGTATATGATCCGACTTGTGGAAGTGCAGGCATGATGATTTCTTGTATCGCGTACCTTAAGAAAAACAATCTGGAATGGCGAAGTGTGAAATGTTACGGACAGGAAATCAATCCGCTTTCAGCATCGATAGGAAGGATGAACCTTTTTCTCCATGGCGTAAACGATTTTAAGATTGTAAATGCAGATACACTTAAATATCCGGCATTCGTGGAGAATGGAAAACTGAAACAGTTTGATATATGTTTAGCCAATCCACCATATTCAATCAGCACTTGGAACAGAGATGCTTTTGAGACCGATATTTATGGCAGGAATTTTTTGGGTACTCCACCGCAAGGCAGGGCGGACTATGCTTTCTTTCAGCATATACTCAAAAGTTTGAATCCTAATACCGGTAGATGTGCTATTCTGTTTCCTCATGGTGTTCTGTTCCGTGAAGAGGAAGCTGAAATGCGCAAAAAGCTTGTTGAGATGGATCTGGTAGAATGTGTTATCGGCATTGGAAAGAATCTTTTTTATAATTCGCCAATGGAGGCTTGTATCGTTATATGCAGAACAAAAAAGCCTTCAAATCGTCAAAATAAAATACTATTTATAAATGCCAAACATGAGGTGACAAGGAAGAACGCGCAAAGCTATTTGGAAGATAGCCATATTGCAAAAATAGCAGATGCATATGAAAAGTTTGCGGATATTGATGATTTTTCAAAAGCCGTTCCGAAAAATGATGTTATTGAAAATGACGGAGCGTTGACAATTTCGTTATATCTTCCTGAAAGCAGTAGTTCAGAAATCCTGTCGGTTGATGAGGCGCTGGAAACATGGGTCGAGATTAGTAAGAAAACAAAGCGTGAATACGACAAGCTTACTGAGATGATAGGAGGCAAGTAATATGCCACGATATAAATTTGATCAGATTGCCTATAACATAATCGAAAAGAAGATACCGGAACCCGGTGAGGAAAAGATGTATATCGGTCTTGAGCATTTGGATTCAGGGAATCTTCGTGTCACAAGATGGGGAAGCGATGTCGAGCTTACCGGTGAAAAATTGCGGATGAAGAAGGGAGATATCCTTTTCGGCAGAAGAAACACATATTTAAGAAGGGCAGCCATAGCCCCCCATGATGGTATTTTTTCAGCACATGGGATGATTTTTAGACCTAAAACGGATGTGATAGATTCGGATTATTTTCCATTCTTTATTTCATCTGACTACTTTATGGATGCGGCTATTCGTATTTCGGTGGGATCATTGTCTCCTACAGTAAACTGGAAAGCCTTGAAAGAGTTAGAATTTGACATTCCATCGCTTGAAGATCAGCGTAAGAGTGCTGAAGTGCTTCAGGCTATTAACGACACAAAAGAAGCGTATCAGGATTTATTAGAGAAAACCGATGAGTTGGTCAAATCGCAATTTATCGAGGAGTTTGGCGATACCGACAAGAATCCTAAGAATATAGTAGTTAAGAAATGGGGAGACA